>JAJYJD010000001.1 GCA_021789755.1 Bacteroidota bacterium | reverse complement strand
CTATGCAGAGTTTATCCTTGAGCACCGCTTCGGCCTTTCGAAACAAAGTTTCGCGGCCTGGCTGATCAAAAGATTGAAAGGCGCCCTCGTTGGCGGCATTCTCGGAATCATCGTTCTCGTTGCCTTCTATTTTTTCCTCATCAATTTCCCGGGATTTTGGTGGCTGGTTTTCGCAGCCTTTTTCTTTCTCCTCCAAATCCTGGCCGCACAGCTATTCCCGACGTTGATCCTGCCTCTGTTCTACAAACTGAAGCCTCTTGCCGACAACGCACTTCATTCCCGGCTCAAACTGCTCGTAGAGAAGTTCGGATACAGGATGAGCGGCGTATTCTCGTTCGACCTCAGCCGCGAAACGCAGAAGGCGAATGCCGCATTGACCGGGCTGGGCAAAACGCGAAAGATAATCATAAGCGACACGCTGCTGAAGAATTTCTCGGAAGACGAGATAGAAGTTGTCATGTCTCATGAACTGGGCCACCTTGTCAAGCACCACATGATGAAGGGAATAACAGTCAGCGCGGTCGTCAGCCTGATAGGTTTTTTCATCATGGCTGAAATATACTCGGCGTACACCGCCGTCGTGAAGCTGCCGCTTTACAGCCTCCAGGCCATCCCGTTTCTTGCATTCATCGTGACGCTGTTCGGCATCGTCGCAATGCCGCTCGGCAATTTCTATTCGCGAAAGATCGAGCACGAAGCGGACATGTTCGCAATCGCTGCGACCGGCATGAAAGATTCCTTCGTGGAATCGATGAGAAAACTCGGGAAATTGAACATGACTCCCGAAAACCCGCCTGCGTGGATTGAGAAGATATTTTTCAGCCATCCATCCATAGGCGCGCGGATCAAAGCCGCAGTCGCCGTCCAAAACCCCGTCGGAACCGGGCTTAACGGGGAAGCGAAATGAGATTTCTGGTCGGCGCGATTACGGCAGGCATGATGACGCTCGTCTCCGCGGTTTTCTATCTGATATCGATTCCTTTCGACAGTAAGAATAGATCTTTTTCCTTCATCGCTTACTGGTGGTCAAGAGCAGTTTTTGCCGTGACCGGGATTAAAGTAAGAGCGGTCGGCCTGGAGAAAATAGACGCTTCGAAAACCTACGTGTATGTCTCGAACCACGCGAGCCTCTTCGATATACCTGCCGTAGTTATTGCGATAAACAGGTACGTCAGGTTCGTCGCCAAGAAGGAGATAGCTCGCATCCCGATTTTCGGATGGGTGACGGCACGGGCGAATATCGTGGTCGACAGGAAAAGCGGCCCGGACTCCGCACGCAGCATAGAGAAGGCAGCCAGGCGAATCGCGCTCGGCGAAAGTGTCATAATGTTCGCCGAAGGAACGCGCACACGGGACGGCAGTCTGCTCCCCTTCAAGCGGGGAGCGTTCTCGCTGGCGATTAACGCCGGCGTTCCTGTCGTCCCTCTCACGATCCTCGGGAGCTACGAAATAATGCGAAAAGGAGATCTTGCTGTCCGCAAAGGGGTGATTACAATCGTTGTGGACCGCCCCCTGGATATACGTGAGTACCGCGAGAAGCAGGGAGCGATTACCCTGATGAACAAGGTGCGCGACATTATCGAAAAGAATTACACAGCGAAAAAAACTGTCGGTCTCGGCTTCGCTGCTCAGAATGTTTCGTAGCCGACGGTGTCAACGAACAGATATGGTAATCTCTAATTCCAGGTATGTTTGTGGTCATGCAGGTATGAATGAGGAGGAAGGATGCCGGTAACGATAAAGGACGTCGATCATATCGCTAAACTTGCCAAGCTCAGTTTTTCCGAAGAGGAGAAGGAAAAATTCACGGAGCAGTTCAACCAGATACTGTCATTCATGGAGAAGCTGAACGAACTGGACACCTCGAACGTCGAACCGCTTTCGCACGTGATCGAGCTGCAGAATGTTCTGCGCGACGACAATGTAAAGCCTTCGCTTCCCACCGACGAAGCACTGAAGAATGCTCCCGCAAAAGATGAGAAGTTCTTCAAAGTGCCCAAAGTGATCGACCGGTGATGAAATACAACCACACATTTATCCGCTCCTTTAGAAGAATGGGAGTTGCGGGCCACTTGAGACAGACAATACTGTGCCGGGAATGCATGACTGAAAGACAATGAACAAGACGCCCAAAGTAATCGCCATTATACCTGCGCGGTACGCGTCGACTCGGTTCCCCGGCAAGCCGCTTGCCCTGATCGCCGGCACGCCGATGATACAGCACGTGTACGAGCGTGTGAGCGACGCGAAAAGAGTGGACGACGTGTTCGTAGCAACCGACGACAGACGGATTGCCGACGTGGTTGAGGGATTCGGAGGTAAATGCATCATGACAGCCGCCTCCCTCAAGAGCGGGACCGATAGGTGTGCAGCCGCCTCGAAAAAAATCAAGGCCGGCATTATTGCAAACATACAGGGCGACGAGCCGGTCATCTCGCCGGCCACAATAGACTCCGCAATTGCGGCGCTCGTTAAGTCGCCGGGAAGCGTGATGTCGACCGCGGCAGTACCGATCACGAACCCCGATATACTCGATTCCGAAAATGCGGTCAAGGTAGTCGTTGCGAAGAACGGCGACGCGATCTACTTCACGCGGAGCGTGGTTCCGTTTCTCCGCGGGGTCCACCGCCAGGAGTACCTGTCGCGATTCCGCTTTTTGAAGCACCTGGGAATATACATTTACAGGACGGATTTCCTCCGGAAGCTGACGAAAATGAAAGAGACTCCGCTCGAGTCCGCCGAGAAACTCGAACAGCTTCGCGTGCTGGAGAACGGTTATAGGATCAAAGTAGCCGTTGTCGAAGACGATTCGATGTCGGTCGATGCCCCTTCCGACCTGTATGCGGTCGAAGAATTCATGATGGGTTTGAACGTTAAAGAGAAGAGGAGTGGAATTGGCAAAGCATAACGTTAAATACGTTTTCGTCACGGGCGGCGTTGTTTCGTCGCTCGGGAAAGGAATCGCGGCTGCCTCACTCGGGTTGCTTCTGAAATCCCGCGGGCTCAGGGTCGCCATGCAGAAATTCGATCCTTATATAAACGTGGACGCGGGAACCATGAACCCGTTCCAGCACGGCGAAGTTTACGTCACCGATGACGGGGCCGAGACCGACCTCGACCTGGGACATTACGAGCGCTTTCTCGATGTCACCACGACCCGCGCGAGCAACACGACCACCGGGCAGATCTATTACGAAGTCATCACGAAGGAAAGGCGCGGCGATTATCTGGGAGCGTGCGTCCAGGTCGTCCCGCACATCACCGACGAAATACGCAGGCGGTTCTCCGCTGCCTACGAAAACGGCAATTACGATGTCGTGATCACGGAAATCGGCGGCACGGTCGGCGACATTGAAGGACTTCCCTTCCTCGAGGCGATGAGACAGTTCATGCTGAAAATCGGGAGGAAGAACGCGATCAACATACACGTCACGCTCGTCCCCTACATAGAGGCGGCGGGTGAAATCAAGACGAAACCCACCCAGCACAGCGTAAAGAGTCTACTCGAGATAGGAGTACAGCCCGAGATCCTCATCTGCAGGACTTCGAAGCGTATCACGCGCGACGTCAAGGAGAAGATCGCGATGTTCACGAACATCGAGCCAGACTCAGTCATCGAGGGAAGAGACGTCGAGACCATATACGAGATGCCGCTGATATTGCGGAAACAGCGGCTCGACCAGATCGTAATGCAGAAGCTCAACCTTCAGGCAAAGGAACCCGACCTCTCCGACTGGGAAGAGCTGGTCCAGCGGATCAAGAACCCGAAACACACCGTGAGGATCGGTATCTGCGGTAAATATACCGACCTCCTCGACGCCTACAAGAGCATCCGCGAGTCTTTCATACACGCCGGTGCGGAGAACGAAGCGAAGGTCGAGCTGAAATGGGTCGCCGCCGAAGATGTGGATAAGGAAGGTGCCGACACCCACCTTTCCGATGTCGACGGTCTCCTGGTGCCCGGCGGATTCGGCGAGCGCGGCATCGAAGGAATGATAAAAGCGATCCAGTACGCCCGCGAGAACAAGCTTCCCTATTTTGGTATCTGTCTCGGGATGCAAACTGCCATTATCGAATATGCCCGACATGTCGTCGGCTGGAAAGACGCGAACTCGACCGAATTCAAGAAGACCCCGCACAACGTGATAGATATTATGCCTGGACAGAAAAACGTGAAGGAAAAGGGGGGCACGATGCGGGTCGGCGCTTATATATGTATGCTTCAAAAAGGAACAAAGGCTTACCAGGCCTACGGAACTGAAGTAATAAGCGAACGTCACAGGCACCGGTTTGAAGTCAACAACAAGTTCAGGAAGAAACTTGCCGACGAAGGTTTGAAGTTCAGCGGCGTCTCTCCCGACAACGAGCTCGTTGAAATGGCTGAAATTCCGGACCACCCGTGGTTCGTAGGCTGCCAGTTCCATCCCGAACTCAAGTCGCGCGCGACAAAGGCTCATCCGCTCTTCCGAGAGTTTGTGAAGGCGGCAGTGGAATACATGCTGAAGGACTGACGCGGGTAGTACTTTCTCTCTTCCGGATTCGCCGGGATGACCGGAGATAACCCCGGCTCATCCCGTCCTCAAATCACTTCCCGCCACCCGCGATAGAATAGCCGAATACGATAGAGAATCTGCTGCCGGACGGGCTCGTAGCCAGAACAAAATCCACCGGGATGCTGAAGCCGCCATAATTGAAACTCTTCCCGATCATAACGGCAAGACTGGAGCTCACCCCATTGTCGCCACCCACGAGAATATTCGGACCGAGGCCGAACTCAAATCCGCCCGGGAACCTTGCTCCGAGAGCGAGCGTCGCACTGGGAAGGAACGAACCGTATTCCACCCCTCCGACAAGAGGGTCAAACTGAACAGAGAACATCGGCCCCTCTCGGTCGGGGACGACTAGATATTCGAAATGCCAGCCGAACTGGCTCATGAAGGGACCGATTCCCCGCGATCTCAAACTCGCCGAGAGGGCTCCACCGTCCGGAACAAGTGTTATTCCCATCCGCGGTCCACCCAGGTTGCGCTCACTGTATTCGGTCCCGGTGTCCGATATCGAATACTGAGCCATGACAGGTGAGGACCCGACCGCCAGTATCAGTGCAACAGCGGCTACGAGATACCATGACAATTTTGCGTTCATAACCACCTCGTTCTACTTGAATATCAATGGAAAACTTAAATGCAACCTCAATCTAATTGCCGGAAGATTGAGCCATGTCCGAGTTCTGTAAAAGAAGTGTAAAATATTCCCGTGATGACGTCAGGCAAGGCCGACCAGGCAAAAAAATCCCCACTCTCGAAGTGGGGATTTTTTCAAACAGCACCGCTTCCTGCAGCCGGCTAGAGCTTCACAAACTCAACCCTTCTGTTGTTCGCTTTTCCCTCAGGGGTATCGTTCGATTCGACCGGCTCGCTTTCCCCCTTGCCGTCGACCTCCATTCTCGACAATTCTATCCCGAACTCGCCGGATAGCGCGTTCTTCACTGACGCTGCACGCCGCTTCGAGAGATCGAGATTCATTTTCTCATCACCGTCGCTGTCGGTGTGCCCGATTATTTTGACCATGACAGCCGCATTGTCCTTGAGTATACCGGCTATCATTTTCAGTGTACCGTACGATTCGGGCCTGATCTTGTCCGAGCCGGAATCGAACAGAATGCCGCGAGTCACCAGCCTGCCTTCAGTGATGAGTTTGCTCCTCATATCCGGTGCGCCTACAGCGACCCTGAAGTTGCTGATATACGGTGTGTAACCTTCCGCCGCCGAACCGGAGTAGAACCTGATCCAGTCGTAAACCATCCCTTTATATAGCATCCTCGGAACATCGAAAACCTTTTCCTGGTCTACGTAGATCCTCACTCTTTCTTTCTGAACCGCAATCGAAATACGGATACTATGATCGTTCTTCTTTTGCAAATAATTGTTGTCGACGAACTTGTTGTTCTCTCCGTAAGATCCATCTTTCCAATCGAAAGCATTGACGCTGTACGGGTTGATGCGGAACTCACAGCCTCCATTGCCTGGAACCAGGCCGTTGATCCGGTCGCCTTCGGTTTTGGAAATTACCGCAATCCCGAAATCCGGAGCTTCTCCCGCATTTGTGTAGCTGTATACCAAGTCATACTCGATGGTAAAATTCTCCGGAAATTTGTTTTTGATGTCGGGCACGAAATACCCGTCAGGCTGCATCTTCAGCCATTTTCCCGGAATAGTGTTCAGTGTGACAACTTCCCCCGATGAGTTTGTGTTCCATTGCGCGGGAAAGTCACCGATATTGTCCTGAGAAAAATCATCAAAGAATATGACATCATCTCCGGGCACGAAATCATATTTCGAGAAGGCTTTCAGCCCCTCCTGCTTCGCTGATGCAGCCACGGGCTCGGCTGCCTCAGTCGTCGAAGTAGTGTCACTCGGACTCTCCGACTCCTCCTGGGCTAATGCTGAAGCTGAGCCGGTAATAAAGGAAACGGAGAGAATTGAAATGAATAACAGAGTCTTCATGATAATTCCCCCTGAGCTTGATGATGAAATAGTAAATTTCAGTCGCATGCCGAGATGAATATACCAGCAAGAAACGATGCGGTCAAACTCAGGTACTTAAGGGTTAAGAATCCTGGCAAACATGTATTTCAATGGGCAACGGAACCTAAAACACGGGCGAACCGAAAGGCATGAACGACCTGAATCAATCGTGGATTTAATAAAGCGCGACCTGATTCATGTAATTCAAGTTCAATAGTCCGTTTTGCCAAGTATGTCGTCACCAGAATCTTCACTTTCATTTTACCCCCCGGAATGCTAATTTTTGGACACAATTCACAGAAGAGGACAAGTGGCGAATATGGACGGTAATAATCGTTTGACCTTGTTCCGCAGCACTATATGAAAGCAATCGGAGGTTAACAGGATGAAATTTTTCATAGACACAGCGAACCTGGACGAAATCAAGGAGGCCGCCGAACTTGGAATACTCGACGGCGTGACAACGAATCCGAGCCTTGTCGCAAAAGAAAAATACGACATCAGTTTCAAAGAACTCATCGGAGAGATTTGCAAGATTGTTCCGGGTCCGGTCAGTGCAGAAGTGGTCTCGACGGACGTCGAAGGCATGATGAACGAAGCGCACGACCTGGCAAAGATCGCAAGCAACGTGGTCGTGAAGATTCCGCTCCTCAAGGACGGGCTGAAGGCCGTTAAACGCTTGAAGACTGAGGGAATCAAGACTAACGTTACACTTTGCTTCTCGCCGAACCAGGCGCTCCTGGCTGCGAAGGCAGGCGCATCGTTTATAAGTCCGTTCATCGGCCGGCTCGACGACATCAGCACGGAAGGTATGGAACTCATCGAGCAGATAGTGACGATCTACGGCAACTACGGTTTCGATACCGAAGTCCTCGTCGCGAGCGTCAGGCACCCGATGCACGTCGTACAGGCGGCTCTGATCGGTGCAGACATTGTCACGATGCCTTTCAAAGTGATCGATCAACTCATAAAACATCCGCTGACCGACATCGGATTGCAGAGATTCCTGGCAGACTGGAAAAAAGCGAACCCCAAATGAAGAAAACTCCTTTCAACGATATCCACAGGAGCCTTGGAGCAAAGCTGGTAGAGTTCGCGGGCTTCGAAATGCCTGTTCAATACTCCGGCATCGTGCAGGAGCACAAAAGAGTGCGCGAAAGCGTGGGTGTGTTCGACGTATCCCATATGGGCGAATTTTTCGTCCATGGAAAAGACGCCGAGGCGTTCCTTCAGCGAAATACACTCAATGATGTCACGAAACTTGTCCCCGGAAGGGCGCAATATACCGCGCTGGTGAACGAAAAGGGGTTTCTCCTCGACGACTTGATCGTTTACAGGCTCGACAACGCCTACATGATAGTTGCAAACGCGTCAAATATCGACAAGGACTTCAGCGCGTTTTCTTCGAGAATAATGGGCGACGTGAAACTTGACAATGCCAGCGATGCCACGGCCCTTTTGTCGATCCAGGGACCGAACGCGCCGGCGACGATCGCGAGACTCACAGACACAGATCTCTCTGCGATCCAATATTATCATTTCACGGAAGGAAAAATCGCGGGGATCGACGCAATAATATCGCGGACCGGTTATACTGGAGAAGTCGGGTTCGAGGTTTTCTTCGGCGCCAAGGACGGAGACTGCCGGAAAATGTGGGATGAGATTTTCGAGGCCGGAAAGGATTTCGGCATTACGCCTGTCGGGCTGGGCGCAAGGGACACGCTGAGACTCGAGATGGGATATTGTCTATATGGAAACGACATTGACGAGACCACGAACCCCATCGAGGCGGGACTCGGTTGGATAACAAAGACAGACAAGGGAGATTTTGTCGGTCGCGACGCGATCGTCAAGGCGAAGCAGAACATCACTCGTAAGCTGGTCGGCTTCAGGATGGATGAGAGCGCCATTCCTCGACACGGCTACGGGATTTATTCAGCCCCTTCGGGGGGATCTTCGGAGAGCGGGAAAATCGGCGTTGTGACAAGCGGGACTTTCTCGCCGTCGCTGGAATTTGGAATCGGGATGGGTTATGTCGAGACATCCCACGCGGCGGAAAACAAGGAGCTTACGGTAGACATTCGCGGGAGGAAAGCGCGCGCACACGTCGTTAAACTTCCTTTTGTTGCGAAGAAGAATTGAGGGGATAGATGAAATTTGAAGTCTACTTTTCACCATCGGAGGTGGACGAGCTGAGCATGCGAGGTCGAAACGTCGTAATAATCGACGTCCTTCGCGCGACAACGACCATCTGCACCGCTCTCCGGAACGGCGCCCGCGAGATAATACCCACTCCTGATGTGGTGAACGCGACGAAGATATCTTCGAACCTGAGCAGCGACGCGCGCCTGCTCGGCGGCGAAAGACAGGGAAAGAAGATCGACGGTTTCGACCTCGGCAATTCACCTGCGGAATACACTCCGGAAAAAGTCACCGGGAAGTCGATCATATTCAGTACAACCAACGGCGCCGGTGCAATTTATAAATGCAGGTACGCCTCCACCGCGTTCGTCGCCGGCTTTGTAAACGTGTCGGCAATCGTGCAGGCAGTCGCGGAGATCGGAGGAACATGGACAATACTGTGTTCCGGACGACAAGGTGCCTTCTCGGTCGAAGACGCTGCCTGCGCAGGTATGATCATTTCACAGGTCGAGGCGTTGACCGATGTCGATATCGAGGACGCGGGGCTTACCGCGGTCATTTTGTACAAGAACTTCAAGAAGAGTATTCTTGGAATGCTGAAAAAGTCGATGCACGGCAAGTACCTGATCTCTATCGGATTCGAGAACGACCTCGCACTCTGCGCGAAAGTCGACAGCGTCCCGGTGGTCCCGGTCGCGTCGGGTCAGAGCGTGAAACTGAGATATTCCGTCCCGGAAGCTGCGCCCAAGACGGATCAAACGACACAAGTGTGAATGGCTGAAGCAAAAGAAACAACTGAAAAGAACGGGAAGAAGAAACCTAAAAAATCGCTCCGTTCGGAAGTCATCAACTTCTCGCTGATAATTATCTCCATACTTGTAAGTCTGAGCATTGTGTCATATTCGCCGGCGGACGATGCGAGTTCGGAGATAGGCTTCTTCGACACCTTCAAGCTGCTCCTGGGCGACGAGAGCATTCGGAGCAAGGCCGACACGATACACAACTGGCTCGGCATCTTCGGTGCATACATCGCGAATTTCTTCGTCAACTCGACGCTCGGCTACTTCTCCATAGCTTTTCCCGCCATACTCCTTATCTTCAGCTGGTCGGCGCTTCTTAAAAGAGATTTCGTCAAAGCTGCCCGCGCCAGCACGATGGTCCTTCTCTACGCGTTTATGATCTCGCTCCTCTCCGGATACCTGAAGACACTCTTCGGGACAGACAAGTTCGGCAAGGAATGGTACGGCCTTATCGGACAGTTTTCTTCTCTCGCCCTCATTCGCGCGTTCGGGGCAGTCGGCTGCGGAGGCGTAATATTTCTTTTGCTGTTCGCCCTCGTGGTATTCACTCTTAAACTTTCCCCGCGCGACCTTCTGGATATGTTCGAGTCCGCGGCGGCGTGGCTCTTCAACTCGGTGAAAGCCCTTTTCGCATCTCTGGGCGGTGCCGGAAGAGGCGGTGGAGGAGCCGTGAAGATCGCCAGGTCAGCCGCAGAAGGTGAGGACACCGGAAAAGGAACGGCCGCTCCTGTGAAGATTGTCCGTGAAGAGCCCAGGCAGAAGCCGGACACCAGCCTCCTCGACGAAGCGAAAGAACTCGTGAAGCGGACGCTGGCAAAGCCGGAACTTCCCGAGGATGAGGAGGTCGAGGAGGAAGAGCCCGAATCCGGCGGGGAAGTGGAAGAACGGCAGCTCTACTCAAGGAAAGTCGCTGCCGCTGTGCCAGCCGGCGGAGAGACCTTCGAATCGGAAAACGTCGACGAAGAAATTGAGTACACCCCCCCTTCGCTGGACCTTCTGGATGTTCCGATGGAGGTCGACAAGGTCTCAGACGAAGAACTGCGGGCAAATGCCGACCTGCTCCGCTCGAAGTTAGAAGTCTTCGACATCCAGATCGAAAGCGTCAGCGTGATTCCCGGCCCCGTCGTCACTCTATATGAGCTTGTACCGGCACAGGGCGTGAAGATCAGCCGGATCACGAGCCTTGCCGACGATTTGGCGCTTGCACTTCAGGCCCGCGGCATAAGAATTATCGCGCCGATCCCGGGAAAGGGTGCTGTCGGAGTCGAGATCCCGAATAAGAAACCGCAGATCGTCCGGTTCCGCAGCATCGTCTCGTCGCCGAAGTTCAAAGATATGCGGTTCAATCTCCCGTTGGCGATGGGAAAGACCACGACCGGGGACGTCGTCGTCGACGACTTGTCCCGCATGCCGCATTTGCTGATCGCCGGCGCGACAGGGTCGGGCAAGAGCGTCGGGATAAACACGATCATGATGAGCATGATCTACAAGCTCCATCCGAGCGAAATCAAGTTTGTAATAATCGATCCGAAGAAGATCGAGCTGTCGTTGTACCGTAAATTGAACAGGCATTTCCTTGCGGTGTCGCCTGACGTGCCCGAAGAGATCATAACAGAATCGGGCAATGCCGTGCTCGCTCTCAAGTGCGCAGAGGCGGAAATGGACAAGCGCTACAACATCCTTGCGAAAGCCGGGGTCCGCAATATTCAGGATTACAACAAGAAATTCGCAGAAGGCAAGCTCAAGGACACAGAAGAGGCAAAATTCACCAGGCTGCCCTATATCGTGATTGTCATCGACGAGCTCGCGGACCTGATGCTGACCGCCGCACACGAGGTCGAGGACCCCATCACGCGTCTCGCCCAGCTTGCGCGGGCTGTAGGCATACACCTGGTTCTGGCCACACAGCGACCGTCCGTCGACGTAATCACAGGCCTCATAAAGGCAAACTTCCCGGCCCGCATCGCTTACCAGGTCGCATCTCGCATCGATTCGCGAACGATACTCGACCAGAACGGCTCCGAGCAGCTCCTGGGCAACGGCGACATGCTTTATCTCGCGGCCGGCAGCTCAAAGCCGGAGAGAATGCAGAACTCGTTCCTCTCGACGGAAGAAATAGAAAGAGTCGTGGATTTTATATCGGCGCAACAGGGTTACTCGAAGCCTTACCAGCTCCCTTCGGTTTTGAACAGGAAGAAGAACGGCGGCGCGCTGGCATCAGAATTCGACGAGATGTTCGAAGAAGCGGCGCTGCTTGTTGTCAGGCACCAGCAGGCCTCTACATCGTTTCTCCAGAGAAGGTTGAAGCTGGGTTACGGAAGAGCTGCCCGCGTGATCGACGAACTCGAATCTGCAGGAATTATCGGACCCTTCGAAGGGAGCAAAGGAAGAGAGGTCCTGCTGGAGAGCGAAGAAGCTCTCAACGATAAGCTGCGCGAATTGGGGATATGACTTGCAAGCGAGATACAAGAACTGAACATTGAGAACAACCGGACCTGTTTGCCTCCGGAAATTTGGCAACTCCGCAGGTCCGGGCAGGAGTCAAGCTCAAGTCTTGTCAACCGCAGAGTACCGCGAATGATACACAGAGTATGATGAGGAGATTTTTCTCTGCCTTCCTCTGACTAATCCTCGGCGTCCGCGGTTTCGTTCCGGGGCGCGTGCCGCAATTTTTAGCTTGAATTTTGTTCTTCGACCCAGTATAGTTTGGAGGTGCCCGATATGAAAAGATTTCTCGTTGCCTTTGCACTGACAGTGTTTGCGGCGTTGCCTTCCTTCGCCGGTACCCCGACAGCCTCGGAGATAGTCCGAAACGTCCAGGAGAATTACAATCAAACCAAAGACGCCACTATCCGCTTCACGCAAACGGTGGTCTATCCTCTTTCGAAGCTCTCGAAGACAATAACGGGAACGCTCTTCCTGAAAAAGAGGAACATGTACCGCATAGACACCGATGACAAGGTGATAGTGACTGACGGCAAGACTTCATGGGTGTACCTCCCCGGTTCCCAGCAGGTATTGATCGACAATTTCCGCGACGACAAGAACACGATTACGCCCGACAAGTTTCTTTTGAATGTCCCATCAGATTACTTCGCGGTTCTTCTCTCAACGAGACAGCTGGACAGCGGTTACGCCTACACCTTGCGGCTGACGCCGAAGAGCGATAATTCGTTCATCAGGTCGATCAGGATTGTCATCAACAGCGACTGGACTGTCCGCAGCGCCGAGGTTGCCGACATGAACGATACGAGATACACATACAAGGTCGACAGTCTGGCGATGAATACGGGTCTCCCCGACTCGAAGTTCGAGTTTGTTCCCCCGAAGGGGGCACAGGTAGTGGACCTGCGCCAGCACTGACGGGGCTCACCCTCCTTTGAAACAAGACACGGAAATGACAGTCGATTGAAGAAATCCAATCTCCTGCGGACCCTGGTCGGGCTTGTAATTGCAGCCTTCTTTGTTTACATCGCTTTCAGGGGAATATCATTCAAATCACTCCTCCATGACGCGCTTCGTGCAAACTTCTATATCCTGCTGCTGGCAACGCTGGTTGTTCTGTTGAGCCATTTCATACGCGCACTGCGATGGCGGGTAATACTGCAGGAGCTTAAGAACGAGATATCCGTGGTCGATACATGGGGAAGCATCATGGTCGGCTATCTTTTCAACAACTTTGTCCCGCGGCTCGGTGAAATTGTCCGCGCGTACGCCACGGGAAGGCTTGAGGAGATAAGCGTCAGCGGCGTTCTGGGAACGATCGTGCTCGAGAGACTTTTCGACATGCTTTCGGCCGGGGTGCTTTTCGGGGTTGCGCTGTTCCTTTACCGCGGAGACCTTATCGAGTCGTTCCCTTTTCTGCGCATCGCCGGCGTTGTGCTTTTTGCGGGGTCCGTTGTTATCGGTTCGGTCCTCTACATAGCGTCCATTTCAGAAAAATTTCAGAAAACAATTCTGCGTGTAATCGAAGCGGTTTTACCGTCAAAGCTTGCCAGGAAAGCCGAGAGTATAATCCTCTCGTTTCTCAAATCGTTCCGTCTCCTGCGGTCCGGCAAGCGGATGGCTCTCGTGACCGCGTACACGGCTCTCATCTGGATTGCTTACATCTACACGATGTACATTCCGTTCTTTGCCTTCGGTTTCGGAGCCCGACTGCACTTGACGCTTTATGATGCCTTTCTACTTATTCTCATCACCAGCATAGCGTGGTCGGTGCCGAGTCCCGGCGGAACAGGAGTGTACCACCTGTTCGTGTCGGAGGCTCTCGTCGTAATATCCGGCGTGCCTAAGGACGAAGCACTGACATACGCGACACTCACACACCTCTTCGGATACATCGCTATCACGATTGTCGGTTCGATCTTCGCGGTTATCTTCACACGCAAGCTTAAATCGAGATCGCTCGGAAAGCTCATTAAGACGGAAGTCGAGAAAGCTTTGTAACCTTGCGAAGGCCGGAAACCTGCGCAAGGTTCACGGCCAGTTTGACTTAACCCCCGTTCTCTTCTAAATTGCCCCTGTCGGCAAAAGGGGATTATTATGGGCAAGATGTTGGCATTCCTGTTGTTATTCGTAACCGTGCCACTTGGAAAGGTTTATTCCCAGTGGGGAAAAGTTGACACATTAACCTCGGGCAATTTCGACGATTTCAATCCGCACATTGCCCATGAAAGCCCCCGGTATTGGGGGGACTCAGAACCCACTTGGGTGATCTTCGAGAGACAGAATAAGGGGATCTCATCAATTTCGGGCGTGAGATATATCGGGGGTCAGACGAGATGGGACCCGAACATTTACACTGTCTCTCCACCATCTTTCGGAGTTCTACAGAGCCTTCCAGACGTCTGCACGGTGTTTGGTGAGGTATTGATAGATTCCGTGTACAAGATAAAATCATTCACGGTCGCGGCGTGGCAGGAGAGATCCGACAGCGTGTGGAACATCTACTATAGCACGTGTGTTGGGGACAGCTCAAACTGGTCCGCTCCCGCTCCGCTGACACAGGATTCTGTCGATAACGAAAACCCAGAGGTAAGAGGTCTCACCGATACAAGCATCGTGATAATCTGGAGAAGAGACTCAACTATATATTACTCGGTCGCCGGCGAAAGCGGCATCTCGCGCCAGAAACGGCTTGTTGATTCCAACACGGACAGCACTCAGTTTGATTTCGATTTTGTCGTATCTGACCAAAACCTCGTTTGGACAAACAAGGACACGAGCGGGAAAACGTACTGCACTATCGGGGATGTGCAGATGACGGATTCCCTGACGGTCTCTGCATCGGACACGATTGCGCTCAATGGAGATATAGAGGACCCCCAATTCATGGTATCGTATTATCCCAGCCTCACATTCGATCTGAAAGACAGCGGGAGATTTCAAGCCTGGATGGCAAGCTACGGAGGGTATCGGGCTGCATGGCAGGCCGATCTGGCTGCGGGCGATTCAATATCGGATAATCTTAATCTCGTATCTTACCTACCACCGTTCGTGGGGATAAATCAACGTGGCTTCCAAAAGAACACGCAGTCTGCCTTGCTTGGGTTTGCCGTCTGGGAGAGCAGGACAGGTTCCGATACTTCGCTGGTATTCGGACTTGGTGCGACATCCGTCGACACAATCGGAACGCCAGGAAGCAATCAGAACCCGTCAATTTCAAGATCGATATGCGGCTTCAGCGGAAGTCAAGCCATCGGGCTCGCGGTTTTTCAAAGCGACCGCACAGGTCGATCGCATATCTACTCGAGAAGTTTCTTCTTCACCATCGGCGCCGTAGACCCACATCCAGATCCCGTTTCGCGGTTCACCCTGAATCAAAACTACCCCAACCCATTCAACCCCACGACTACGATAAGTTACCGCCTTTCGGCCGTTAGCCACGTTGCCATAACCGTCTATGACGTTCTCGGAAGAAATGTGAAGACACTGGTCGATGCCAGACAGACGCCGGGTGAACATTTGGTGACTTTCGACAGCCGCGGGCTTGCGAGCGGAGTGTACTTTTACAGGCTCAGCGCAGGGAGTTATGTTACCGTGAAGAAAATGTTGCTTCTTAAATAGTTTGGGACTGAAGGATATCGGCATCGTTCGTCTTGACTTTTGCCATCCACGTTAGTAAACTCGTTTAAGTTCAGCCCGAGAATCTCCGGGTTTACACATAAATATAGAGATAGATAGACAGACAGAGTTAGAAAAAGTGCTTCCGCCGCTCAAAATTCCGCGTTCGTATGCGGCAAAGCGTCTGCGGCACTTACTTCCATATAGAGATCGAACCTTAGGAGAGACGTCAGTTGTTTATCGGCATCGCCAGCCGCAATAACTCTCCCGGTTCATTAAACACATTCGCGAGAAATCGAAGAGATAAAAAAGGAGTCTCTCATGGATAACCTGGTTGTCGATCAAAGGGAGTTGTACCGCCTGCCGTGGACAATGCCCGACAACGGAATTACCTGGCTGGAACCGACGGCGCAGTGCAATTTGAACTGCTACGGATGCTACCGTAAGAACGTGAAAAACTCCCACAAACCGCTCGAAGAAGTCAAACACGAGCTCGATTTCTTTCAATCGGTGAGGAAAACGGACTGCATCTCGATCGCCGGCGGAGACCCCCTCCTCTACCCCGACATCGTCCCGCTGATCGCGGACATTAAAAGGCGAGGCCTGAAGCCGATCATAAACACGAACGGCATAGCTCTCACGAAAGAACTCCTGCATGATCTGAAGAAGGCCGGTATCTTCGGTTTCACATTCCACATCGACAGCAAGCAAGGGAGAGGACGGGAGAAGGAATGGCTCGGCAAGAACGAGCTTGAGCTTAACGAGCTCAGGCTCCATTACGCTGAAATGGTCGCCGCGGAAGGAGGAATTGCCTGCTCTTTCAATTCGACGGTCTACGCGGACACGCTCCAGTACGTCCCCGATCTGGTCGAATGGGCGCAGAAGCATATCGACATCGTCCATACGATGGTCTTCATCATCTTCCGGTACATAACTCCGGACACCCCCTTTGACTATTATGCCGGTGACAGAAAAATCGTAATGGAAGACATCCACTACCACTCCGACAAGAGCGAGGTCATAGACATAATGGCGCCTGACGTCGTAGCGAAGATACGCGAGCGGTATCCCGATTTTGAACCCGCGGCATATCTGAACGGCACCCACAGGCCGGACCATTTCAAGTGGCTCCTGACCGAGCGGATCGGCACGAGGGACAGGATATTCGGCTACGCGGGGAGCAAATTCCTCGAGCTCGTGATGACACTCTATCACTACAGGCATGACAAATATATTTCCTATGCCTCTCCGAAGACCCTCGGCCTCGGGAGGACGACGCTGCTGGCAACGTGGGGTGCCGACAAAGGGATCAGACGCGCGCTCGGGAAATACCTGAAGTACCTGGCGGTCAACCCATTCAGGCTGTTCAAGAAGGTCCACATGCAGTCCATCATGATCATCCAGCCTGTCGATCTGATGCCGAACGGAGACCAGAGCATGTGCGACGGCTGCCCGGACATCACGTACTGGAAAGATGAAAACGGAAAAGAGCAGCTCGTCTGGTCATGCAGACTGGAGGAGCCGATGAAATACGGCGATTTCCTGAGAATGATACCGAAAAAGGAAGTTGAAATCGAGCAAGAGCGCGAGAGAGAACTCGTGAAATAGCTGGCTCCATCTCCTCGATCGAAGGGAACACCACCTCTATGGTGTTCCCTTTTTTCATTTGGTGACTAGAGTCGGTAATGAATAGGCGCTCGTCACCATCCGGATGGAAAATCGGGAGCAAGCGGCCGTCACATCGTCCGTCGTTCCAATATTCTCCCCCTGCGCAGCATTCCGCACCGCTAAACATTATCTCCTTATTACCTTTCCACCGGCCATAATCTCCTGCCGAATCGTCTTCATATATCCTTAACACACTTTTAATACCCAAGTTACAGCCCGCCGGTAGATTGTAAACAAAAAAGGAGATAGAAACCTCATGCGATCTGTTTACGTCTTTGCGGCTCTTCTGCTTCTTGCAGGAGTGTCATTCGGGCAGAACCTCCCGAAATTCTCAGGTTTGTTTTTCGGCGATTACTACTACGTTATGGGGCATGACGCGGCGAATACGTCCGTTAATCCGACCTCGATTTATTCCACTACGGGCGCGCTGACAAAGGATATGCAGGCGTTCGATTACAGACGTATTTACCTGACTGCAGCCTATGACATTGCCCAGGATTTTACCGCTCAGTTCCGCTTAGAGTCAGACCCGAGCGCATCAAGCTATCCCAATGGAAAGTTGTCCACCATGATCAAGGACGCCTTCATCAACTGGAAGAACGTGACCGATGGTGGCAACATCATAATCGGTTTGCAGGGGACTCCCCAGATCAACATGGCGGAAGGAATATTCGGATACAGGCCGCTGGAGAAGACGATTGAGGACTTGCATGGAATTTCCCAATCCAGGGACATGGGAATATCGTATAACCAGAAGTTCTCCGATGCCTTCACTGCGGGACTGCTTATCGGAAACAACAGCGGCAACAGCATTCAAACTGTCAACAGCAAGTACAAAGCCGCTTATCTCTATCTGCAATTCAATCCGATGAAAGAGCTGACAATATTGCTGAACGGTCAATACAACGGCGCGGGCCCGAACGCATTCGACAGAGTCGGAGACTTGATAGTCAACTACGCTAACAGTTCCTTCAGCCTGGGTGCGCAGTATTTCCTGAACGGTTTGACGGCCGGCGGTTCTACGCTGAAGCGGAACGGTCTCAGCCTGAACGGCTGGGTTGCATTGATGGACCAGCTGCGCCTCGTCGCGAGGTACGATAATTACACGCCGAACGCGGACACGAAAAATACAACTTTTGGCAATAGCACACAGAGTCTAATCCTTGGTGGCCTGGACTGGAGTGTAAGGAAGAACGTTCACTTCATGCCGAATGTTGAGTATGTAGCCTACGGGCTGTCAGGTTCAAAGCCCGACGTATTGGCAAAAGCGACTTTCTTCATCAGCTTCTAAACACGGTACAATGGGCAGTCGTTGAAATTTGGAATGAATCTGGAAAAATCAAAAACAAAGAGGAGCTACGTGATGCTAAAAAAAGTTTTGATCACATTGGTTGGCCTGCTTGCATCGACTTCGATGCTGAAGGCGCAGACACTTATCAACGGAGCGGGATCAACCTTCATCTATCCGATGTTTTCGAAGTGGACGGATGTTTATCACAAGATGCACCCGGATATCGAGTTCAACTACCAGTCGATCGGCAGCGGCGGCGGAATCAACCAGCTGCTGGCCGGTACGGTGGAGATAGGTGCAAGCGATGCGCCGCTGAACAACGAGCAGATCGCGGCCGCCGAAAAAGCAAACGGTCCGGTAATCCACCTTCCCGAGGCGATGGGTGCCGTGGCGGTAACTTATCATGTTCCCGGCGTCAGCGCCACACTTAAGTTCACGGGCGAGGCAATCGCAGATATATTCCTCGGCAAAATAAAAACCTGGGATGATCCCGCCCTCAAGGCGTTGAACCCCGGCGTAGACCTCCCGAACAGGCCTATTATTGTCGTCCATCGCTCCGACGGCAGCGGCGACACATATATCTTCGTCGACTACCTCTGCAAAGTCTCGAAGGAATGGAACACCAAAGTCGGCAGGGGTACCAGCGTTGATTGGCCGGTCGGCTTGGGCGCCAAAGGAAACGAAGGAGTCACCGGACAAGTCGAGCAAACTCCCTATTCGATAGGATACGTGACCCTGATCTACGCGCTTCAGAACAACGTTCCTTTCGGTTCCGTCAAGAATGCTGACGGAATTTATATTCATCCGACAATTGAAAGCGTCAGCGCTGCTGCCGCGAACGCCGCCAGGATTGTGCCGAAGGACCTCAGATTCTCCATCACTAACGCTCCCGGCAAGACGTCATATCCGATTTCGAGCGCCACATGGCTCATCGTCTACGTCAACCAGACAAACTACACGGTGGCAAAGGAAACCGTACAGTTCCTCCACTGGGTTCTGACCGAAGGACAGAAGATGGAACCGGCACTGGACTACGCGCCAATACCCGGACCGATCCAGAAGCTTGAGCTCAACCTTCTTCGTAAGGTCAATTACAAAGGAAAGAGTCTGTTGTAAGTACTCCCACCCGATTTTTGGGGCAAGAGGATGCGGGGCCAGCGGCCTGAAAACTGCGGGCTCCGCTCTTTTTTTTGTCGGGATTTCACCGCCAAGACGCAAAGGAGAAACTTCATCGCGCCGATCCGTCGGAATTATGACACCCCTTCTCGGCGCCTCAGTATCTTTGCGGTAAACCCTTCACAAATCCTTAATACGAGATTAACCCGGATATCACACCGCTTTGCTAATTTATATTCGAGCATAAGGGCAAATTGTGCGCGATCTTGTTGCATAAGAATTCACAAAGAGATTAATTAAACAATAGTCAGGAGGCTTAATATGCTAATGCGAGTCGTGACGGCAGTGGCGCTTGTCCTAATTTCCATGTCAGGGACAAAGGGGCAGACAATTCTTAACGGGGCGGGAGCGACATTCCCTTACCCGCTCATTTCAAAATGGTCGAACGAATATCACAAATTGAAACCGGAAATCCAGATCAATTACCAGGCTATCGGCAGCGGAGGCGGAATAAGGCAGCTCATTGCCGGGACCGTCGAATTCGGAGCCAGCGATGCCCCGATGACCGATGAACAGCTGGCAGATGCAAAAAAGGCACACGGTGAAGTCCTCCATATCCCGGAAACACTCGGAGCGGTTGTGGTGGTGTACAACATACCGGGCGTGACACAAACATTGAGATTCGACGGGCCAACGGTCGCTGATATTTATCTCGGGAAAATATCTACATGGAATGACCCGAGAATCAAAGCGCTGAATCCCGGAGTCAATTTCCCGGGCACCAGGATTTTGGTTGTCCACAGAGCGGACGGCAGCGGAACGACGTACATTTTTGCAGATTATCTCTCCAAAGTCAGCTCCGAATGGAAAGATAAGGTCGGCAAGTCTACAAGCCTGAACTGGCCTGTGGGCATCGGCGGCAAGGGAAACGACGGAGTCTCCGGACAGGTCTCTCGCACGCCCGGCGCGATCGGATACGTGGAGCTCATCTACGCACTTCAGAACGACATTTCTTACGCGGACATAAAGAATGCGGCAGGCGTGTACGTTCATCCTTCTATTTCGGGCGTGACTGCCGCGCTTGCCGGCGCCGCAAAAAGCCTTCCGGAAGATCTCCGGTTTTCCATAACCAACGCTCCCGGGACAGAATCATACCCGATCTCCAGTGCGACATGGCTTCTCGTCTACAAAGAACAGACGAACTACAGGGAAGCCGAGGCGCTCTTACAGTTCATAAAGTGGGCGGTGACAGACGGTCAGAAATATTCAGCCCAACTCGATTACGCGCCGCTTCCCAAACGGATCCGGAACCTGAATATCGCAAAACTGAAGTCGGTCGAGTGTGACGGCAAGACTGTTTTGAAGTAACTGAAATGTCGGTGGGCAATCGTGCAAAGGTGTTACATCAACTTGAAAGAATTGCGCAGCTGAAAGGGTGATACCTCCTCCGGCGGGATTTTCAACGGTTCTCTTGATTCATCTACGGTCACAGCCTCCGTGTCAATCCGGCCGGTTCGGAAGAGATCAGCGCGCTATAAGTTTGAACCGGAATTCTCAGGCGACACGACGCAGTAAAATGTAGTGGTGAGGAAGTCACGCACGTACGGGATAGAAGCGATGATGCGTGATTGCCTCACCGGTTTCAGCCTGTATTTTATCTCGTAATTTGGATTAATGAAGTAAAAGATTTCCCTGTCAACCGAATAGTTCTCATCTGCAAGAATTTTCCTGAACCTCTCTATTGTGATCCCGGTGCTCCTTATTTCCATCATCGCCGCGACGGTTTCATCGCTTTCTCCGAAGAGCTTCATCAATCCTTTGTACATTGCGGGGGGCAGCAGGTGGATGAACGGAGTCCTTTGCAGCACCTGGCTGTTGCACGACTGCTGGTGGCCGCCGAACGGATTCTGCCATGGCGGAAACCCGATAAAAAGTTTCCCTCCGGCTTTGAAGAATTTCTTCACGAAGTTCATGAATTTTTCCTGATCGCGGATGTGTTCCACAACGTCCCTCATCATTACGAGATCGAATTTAAGAGCCGGATCGTCGACAGCATAGATATCCGCGGCGAACAACTTCAGATTCTCCCGCTTCTCATGCCTTTCAAAAAACTTCTCTGCGTTCTGTATTTGGATTTTGTCGATGTCGATCCCGGTGACTTTGCATCCCATGTCCAAAAAGGGTTTGAGATTGCCTCCCTCGCCGCATCCGATCTCGAGAACCGACGTTCCTTCGTTAATATTCATGACTTCGGATACGAACGGCATGACGTACTTTGCGGTAGTGTACTCCTGCTCTTTGAAATATCTGTATCTGTCGAGGTATCTCTTCTGCATGTAAACTGGCTTTCAGGTAAATTTAGATTTTAAGCGATTGAACCGGCGGGTGATCGTAACGGAACAAACGGAGGAAGGAGTAATCAAGGGAACTCGGACTCCTTATCGCCGCTACCTTCCGGCTGGCGTCTCTATGCCGTAGTGCTTTATCTTGAGGTAAAGCGTTTTAAGGCTTATCCCCAATGCCTTCGCGGATTTGTTGCGATTGAAGCCGTTGGCCTTCAGAACGTTCTCGATGTGAATCTTCTCCAGCTCTGCGAGTGACAGGCGTGTCGGTATCCTGCGGAGGTCCGTGGTCCTCGATTTGGAAGAGAGGGCGATAAAATCGGGTGTTATCTCGTCTCCGCTCGCGAGAATCGCGGCCCGCTCGATCACGTTCTCTAACTCGCGGATGTTGCCGGGCCAATCGTACTGCACAAGCAGCTTCAGAGCCTCTTTCGATATTCTCTTTGCCCGGTGAGTGCGCTGCTTCTTCTGAAGGAAGTGCTCGACAAGCAGCGGTATGTCTTCACGGCGCTGGCCAAGGGGAGGCACCTCGACATGAACGACGTTCAGACGATAAAGCAGGTCTTCGCGGAATTTCCCTTCATCGACCTCGCGCTCCAGGTCCTTGTTTGTCGCAGAGAGGATGCGGACGTTCACGGACATCTCGACGGTCCCGCCGACGCGGCGGAATGTGCCGGTCTCTATGAACCTCAGAAGTTTCGGCTGTACGAGGTAGCTGATGTCTCCGACCTCGTCGAGGAACAGCGTCCCGCCGTCGGCAATTTCTGCAAGCCCCTGCTTGAGCGAATGCGCGTCGGTGAATGCTCCCTTTTCGTGCCCGAAGAGTTCGCTCTCGATCAGCGTGTCCGGTATCGACGCGCAGTTCAGTGCGACGAACGGCTTCTTGGAGAGTTCGCTGTTCTCGTGTATCAGGTGAGCTATCAGTTCTTTTCCCGACCCGCTGGGCCCGGTGATTAAGACGGAAGCGTCGCTCGGCGCGACCTTCAGTGCGATTTCGACCACTTTTTGAAGCGCCGCGCTCTGGCCGACGAGCTCAAATTTCCCCTGGCCGAGCTGCATCTTCATGACCCTGTTGTCAACGATGAGGCGGCGCATCTCCATTGCGTTGTTCACCGAAACCATGAGCTCGTCGAAATTATAAGGCTTTGTGATGAAATCGAATGCACCCATCTTGATCGTGTCGACGGCGGTCTTGATATCGCCGTAGCCGGTCAAAATGATCACCTGTGCATCAGGTTGGTTTTCTTTGGCGAATTTGAGGACTTCTATCCCGTTAACCCGCGGCATCTTTAGGTCGAGCAGTATCACGTCGTACCGCTTCGCCTGGATTTTGTTGATGCCCGCCGCGCCGTCGTTTGCTACGTCTACCGAATACCCTACTTCGTCAAGCTGGAGCTTTAATAGATCCGATACGTTCTTTTCATCGTCGACGACGAGTGCATTCAGGAGCTCTGCCATTCGTTCATTCAGACAGATCTATCATCTTAATGTTTCCGATATACGCAGTGACCTTATCACCCTTCAGGTCCCTCAGCTTCGCCACGACTCCTTCGATCCGCTCCGTGTTCTCTTTCATGATGGCGAGGTAGCTCAGGATGTCCGGCGGAATCTGTTTCCGCTGGAGGACGTTGATCGCCAGTTTCAAAGCCGCGAGCGGGTTGTTGAGCTCGTGTGAGATCGTCACGATGAGGCTCTTTATTCCGTCGATCCTCTCGCGCTGGGCTAACTTGTTCATCTCCGCCTCTGCGAGCTTCTCGCGCAGCCTAACCCGTTCGACAACGTTCAGTATGATGCTCGGGAGTATCGACGTGATCGCCTCTTCTTTGAGAAGGTAATCTTCCACGTCAAGCTTCATCGCCTCGATCGCGATCTTGAAGTCGATTGCGTTCGTAAGGAAAACGATTGGAACTCGCACTCCTTTTTCCCGGATCACGCGCGTAGTTTCCAGGCCGTTCATGCCCGGGAGCTGAAAGTCTACAAGGATGATGTCCAGGTTCTGGCTGTCCTGGAGGAATTTAAGCGCGTCCTCGCCGGTCTCAACCCAGACAAGGTTGAACTCCGCATCCTTGTAAGGCTTCAGGTACAGACGGGCCAGCTTCGGGATATCGGGATCGTCCTCAATCATCATTATGTTGAGTTCGCGCTTTTCCATCGCAAAGATCTTCCTTATGTCGGTATCTGAGTTTAAAGCTTCCATGTGATTAATCCAATCCTGTTTTTTCGGACTCTAGTCCATGACCTTTCTCAAGAATGCGGGTCGTTCGCCCGGTTTTGGGGCTGGAGTGTCGGTTGACCCTTCTTCCTCGTCGAGCTTGTTGAGATGGATATTTATGCCGTTCCGCTCGAAAGTGGGCTCGTCGAAGGAACGCCAGTCTTTTATACTCCAGGTCTGGTCTTTTGCCCTTTCCCTGTCCTTGAGCGTAAGTCGCTTCCTCGGGTCGGGAGTAGGAGTGGGAAGCGGCTGCGGACGGCTGTTGAGTCCCGCCGCTATGACCGTCACGATCACATCCTTCTCGATCTTCTCGTCTATCGATACGCCGACGATCACCTTGGTCTCTTCGTCGCCGTTCTTGGCGACTCCGCGGACGGTCTTGACGATCTCGTCGTACTCGTGGAGGCCGAAGTTCGGGCCCGCGGTGATGCTGACAAGTATTCCCTCGACGCGCTCGAGCGACACTTCCTCGAGGAGCGGGTTGGATATCGCAGCCGAGGCCGCCTCTGCCGCGCGTCTTTCACCTCCTGCGATCCCCGTGCCGATGATGGCGTCGCCCCTGGAGGCTAGGACGGTTCTTACATCGGCAAAATCGACGTTGACGAAACCAGGCTTCGTGATGATTTCGGATATTCCCCGGATGGCGTCGTAAAGGACATCGTATATTTTCTGAAGCGACGCGAGGTACCCGGCGGACTTGTCGGATATTGTAAGAAGCTTTTCGTTGGGGATGACGATCAGCGCATCGACATATTTCTTCAGCTCTTCTATGCCTGAGTCGGCGTTGTGCATCCGTTCCTTAGCTTCGTTGACGAACGGCTTTGTGACGACGGCGACGACAAGAGGAGCCGGATTTTCCTGTCCCTCTTTCTTCACATCGTCGCGGTCGACACCCTTGAGTATGCTCGCAACCACCGGCGCGGCTCCCGTTCCGGTTCCGCCGCCCATACCGGCCGTAACGAACACCATGTCGCTGTCCTTGAGCGCCCGGTAAATCTCGTCGCGTGCCTCGATAGCAGCCCGCCTGCCGATCTCCGGGTTCGACCCGGCACCGAGCCCGCGCGTCGTGTTCTTACCGATCTGGATTTTGTTCGGTGCGATACTCCTCTCCAGATCCTGCATGTCGGTGTTCATGGAGATCAGATCGACACCGTGGATACCTCGCTTGGCAATGCTGTTGATAGCGTTACCACCGCATCCTCCAATGCCCACCACTCTAATGCGCGGGCCCTGTCTGTCTGTGTCAAGTTCGAACACGTTGTTATGCCTCCTTTTTAGACATTGTCTATGTTTTTACTAATAAACTTTTTAAGAAATTGGACGCTCTTTCCAACGAAACTCTTTTCACCCTTCCCGTTCTTGGAAGGTTCTCTCTCCTCCGCCCCCTCGGTATCATGAGCACGCTCGGCAAATTCGATCGTCGACTTGCCTGCGCCGCGCTTCAGCCCGTATTGCACGAGCCCGACCGCCGTCGCATATATCGGGTTTTCCACTTCGCGGGCAAAGCCGCCGTCGAACGTCTGCGGTATCCCGATCTTCGCCGGTACCCCGAGAACATACTCTACAAGCTCCGGCATCCCTTTGAGCAGCGCGCCGCCGCCGGTAAGGACTATTCCAGCTGAGAGGTGACGCGAATACCCGGAGCGCTTGATCTCCATCGCCACGATATCGAGCAGCTCCTCGACGCGCGGTTGTATGATCTGTGCGAGAAGCTTCTTGTTGATCTCGATCGGTTTTCTTCCGCCGATTCCCGGTATCAATATGGGTTCGTCATCCACGACCTCGGCCACCATCGCATAACCGTGGTTCACCTTCAGCTCCTCAGCCTGCTCCGGAAGAATTCCCAGCCCTTTGCGGATGTCGGTCGTTATGTGATCTCCCGCGATCGGGATGACTGCCGTGTGACGGATCGTCCGGTCTTCAAATACAGCGAGGTCGGTGGTGCCGCCGCCGATGTCCAGCAGTGCGACGCCGACTTCTTTCTCGTCCTCCGTCAATACGGAGTAGCTCGACGCGAGCGGCTGCAGCACGAGCTCTTCGACCTTCAGCCCGGCTCTCTCAACGCACTTGTGTATGTTCTGCGCCGCGGTGACAAGACCGGTCACGACGTGCATCGAAGCCTCGACTCTGACGCCCGCCATCCCGATCGGATCGTGCGTGACGGTCTGCCCGTCGATTATAAATTCCTGGGGGATAATGTGTATGATTTCCCTGTCTCTCGAGAGGTGAACCCTCTTTGCGTCTTCGATCAACCGGTCGATGTCGTTCTCGGTTATCTCATGTTCGGCGTTGCTTATCGTAATGATGCTGTTTGTCTTGAAACTGTCTATATGTTCGCCGGCTATTCCGACAATGGCGCTCTTTATCCTCGTTCCCGGCTTCGACTCCGCGATCCGTACTGCCTCCTGGATGGACTTCACCGTCCTGTCGATGTTAGCAACGACACCGCGGCTCATGCCGCCGGACTTGCTTGTCCCTATGCCGAGAACGTTCAGCTTGCCGTTCTGGTCGCTTTCAACGACCAGCGCGCAGACTTTCGTCGTTCCGATATCCAGCGCAACTATCATGTTGTTGTTACTCATTTACACACCTCAGTTTTCTTTCCCGGTCGGTCTCACCATCGCGATTTGCCTGTGAAAATCGCCGGTTCCTGTGCCGATAACAATCTGGCCGTTGAATCTCAGATCGACGTAGCTGCAGTTCGGTTCGCCATTGTCGGCAACCTCGGTTAGAAACTTCTGAAGGTAAAGAAGCTTCCTCTCGAAATTGTTCCTCCCGATTATGATGGGCAGAGAAGACGATGTCGTGTAAGCGATCAGGTTATTGCTGTCCAGCCTCACCTCCGCTATGCTTGCGCTGAGAGACGAGCCATACTTCTGCGCATCCCTCACGAAATCAACCGCCTGCATCAGCGCACCCTTCGCAGTGTCGCCGACCGACAGCGGGCCAGCAACGTTCGTGATGACCGGCATGTTGTTCTTCCTTTTCATCGGCAGAGGAAGAATTATCCCATGACCATCGACCGAAAACATGGAAATCTGAGTAGCCACCAGCGCTATCGGATCACGTTCCTGAACGGTGATCGTTACGTCATATGGGATCGCACGTACTACTACGGCATTGTCGACAAACGGGTTTTCCTCCACCCTCCTGGTAATCTTCATGAGACTCAGCTTGTAAAGCGAACTCCCCATCGTGACGTCTGCAAGAGATTTGACTTCACCGGCGGTCAAGATGTGCGTGTCGTAGACTTCCACTTTCTCCACGACCAGCTGTTTCTTCCAGCCTTGAGACAAGAAATAGAGAGCTGCCAGTGCGCTGATCACCAGTATCAGATTCAGGTATGTCCGTTCGATCTTCAGCATTGTCCTATTTTCTCGCCTTCTGCCTGGCTCCCTTACCCTTCAGGAGAGCGATGAACTCTTCGCCGTATTTCGAAATGTCGCCGGCACCGAGCGTGACGACGATGTCGCCGGGTTTCTTGGTCTTCATCAGAAATTCGGGAAGCTGCTTTTTGTCCTGTACATAATAGGCTTCCTTATGCCCGAAGGCCCTCGCGTCGTTTACGATGAGCTCACCTGTAATTCCCTGTATCGGCTCCTCGCGCGCCGGGTAGACTTCCGTGACGATGAGAACGTCGGCGTTGAGGAAGCTTCTTCCGAACTCGTCATGGAAATCCCGAGTCCTCGAATAAAGATGCGGCTGGAATACCGCAATTACCCTCTTTTCCGGCCATCCGGACTTCAGTGCCGAGAGCGTCGCCTTTACTTCCGTCGGGTGGTGCGCGTAATCGTCAACCACCATCACCCCGTCGGTTTCTGCCTTTATTTCGATACGCCTGTAGACGCCCGTGAATGATTCCACGGCCCTCCTGATCTGCGGGAAGTCTATCCCGAGTTCCAGCCCGATGCCGATTGCGGCCATCGAATTCTTGATGTTGTGCAGACCGGGAACCTTCAACTTGATCTCTCCGAGATCTCTGCCGTTCCGCATCAGCGTGAACGTGCTCTGATTCTCATGAAAAGAAATATTTACCGCACGCAGGTCCGACTGCGCGTTCAGCCCGTAGGTGACCACCTTCTTCCTTATGAGAGGGAGAATTTCCTGGATCGATGGTTCGTCCAGGCAGAGTATTACAAAACCGTAGAACGGGACCTTGTTCGCAAATTCGACGAAGGCTCGCTTTATGTCCTCGAGGTCGGTATAGATGTCGAGATGCTCGCGTTCCAGAGTCGTGATTGCCGCTATGACCGGAGTGAGCTGGAGAAACGACCGGTCGAATTCGTCCGCCTCGACGACGATATATTCGCCGTGGCCGAGCCGCGCGTTGGTTCCGCCGAAGCTCGAAAGCTTTCCGCCGACTATGACCGTCGGGTCCAGCCCGCCCTCCATGAGCACGAGACTTGTCATGCTGGTCGTGGTGGTCTTTCCATGCGTGCCGGCGACGGCGATGCCGTACTTCATCCGCATGAGCTCTGCAAGCATCTCGGCCCTGCGGATCACGGGAATCTTTTTCTCGGCCGCTGCGACGAGTTCCGGATTGTCCTGGTGAACCGCCGACGAATAAACGACCACATCCGCCTCGTCGAGATTCTTTGCCGCGTGTCCCTTGTAGACTCTCGCTCCCAGCTTCTTCAGGCGCTCGGTAATCTCGCTCAACTGGCGGTCCGAGCCGGTCACCTCGAAGCCGCTGTCCAGCAATATTTCCGCTATGCCGCTCATGCCGATGCCGCCGATACCGACCATATGGATTTTTTTTACACTCTTAAACATGCACGCCGACCTTCTGACTGAGCTCTCTGAAAGTCTCCATCATACTCTTTTCGTCGTGGAAATGGACCGGATTGATGCGGAGGGCGCGCATCTGATCTTTCAGTTTCAGTTTTATCACCCTGAAGCTCCCGCGCACTTTCATCCGCTTCGCCTTGCCGACACGGATCCACTCGAGTTCAGAAATCTTTATTTCCTTGCTGTCGAACCTGTTCTGGAAGATTATCGAATCGTCCGTGACGACAACATCGCGCTGGTAGAGCATGTTGAAGGCGAGCACGACGATCGAGTAAACCAGTACAAGGATGAACGCATAAACGATCGGGTCCCTGAATACCAGCCTGAACTCGCTTTCGGCGAAAGTCCCTCTCACGACAGCGTAAATTATGAGCGCGATCGCATAAACCGCGACCGACTGGTAATAAAACTCGAATCTTCGCTTGAAGTGTTTACTCATTTTCGGCTATCCTCAATACCGATTTGGCTATCACGTCTGCGGCGTCTTCGTGCGAGAGCTCTCCGATTTTTCTGCGCATAAAATCGAGCCGGGAAGGATCATCAAGAAGACCAAGGAGTTCCTTCGCAAACTTTTCTTCCGCATCTGATTCCTGTACCATGACGGCCGCGCCGCTCTCCACAAGGGCGCGGGCATTTTCCGCCTGGTGATTCGCTGCAGCGTAAGGATAGGGGATGATTAAAGCCGGGAGGTTGAAGTAGATAAGTTCAGCGATAGTGGTAGCGCCGCCCCTGCAAACGGCAGCATCGGCCGCCGCATAGGCGTAATCCATTCTCTCTACAAACTTCTCAACCCGGATGCAATCCGAGTGATTCTTTTGGCTCTCGCTGATTCTCTCGTAATCAACGGAGCCCGTCTGCCATATCAACTGGTATTTGCGGCTTATTAACTCGTCAACGACTTTTGAGACTGCACTGTTGAGTTTTACCGCTCCCAGACTGCCGCCTGTAACAAGGAGTGTTCTTCTCTCAGCGCTTAGGCCGAAGAAGTTCAGCGCTTCCTCTCGCTTTACCCTCGGCATTTTTCTGACGGGACTCCCCGTCAGGTACAAACTGCGGCGCACACGAAAATACCTTCTCGATGACTCAAAAGCAATGTGTATTTCGCGTGCGAACGGCGCGAACAGCCTTGTCATCGCTCCGGGATAGCTGTTGTGTTCCTGGAGGACGATAGGTGTTCTCGTCATGACCGCCGCAGCGCACACCGGACCCGAAACATATCCGCCGGTACCGACTACTACCTGAGGCCTGTACGTCATGAGCAGCTTCAGTGATTGCGCGACCGACACAATTATCTTCAGCGGCAGCAGGAAATTCGAAAGCCTGAACTTCCTGGAGAAACCGCCGATCCATATCGCATGGAACTTGTATCCGAGCTGCGGCACGACTCGCGCCTCGATCTTGTTCTTCGTTCCGACAAACATTACGTCGACATCCCTGGTCGTCATAAGTCTTTCCGCAATCGCAACTGCCGGGAATACATGACCGCCGGTACCTCCTCCTGCCAACACCACGCGTACCATCAGCTGTATATCCTCCCCACGACGGGCTCATCGCTTCTCACTTTGGATTTCCGAAACGCTCGTGATACCGCAGATTGAGTTTCTCTCAAATCCGGGACCTGTTTGGAAACATTCAGAAGAATTCCGACAGCAATGGAGTTTATGATCATTGCCGTTCCGCCATAGCTCACGAACGGCATCGGAAGTCCGGTAGTGGGAAAGAGTCCGGTCGCCACTCCCGCATTCACGAACGCGTATGAGCAGATTCCGGTCGTAACTCCTGTCGCGAGAAGATAACCGAACCTGTCGGGCGCCCGCTTGGCAATCGCCGTCCCGCGAAACGCAATGAAGAGAAATATCAGCAGCACAAGCGTCGATCCCCACAAACCGTATTCCTCACCGATGATGGAATAGATGAAATCTCCGTACGATTCCGGCAGGAACAGATTCCGCTGCCTGCTGTTGCCCGGCCCGACGCCCAATATACCGCCGTTTCCGAAACCGATTACCGACTGTCGCACCTGGTAATTCCCGGCGCCGTGATTCAGCCACGTCTCGATCCTGTGAACGCGATAAGACTCAAATATTAGTACCACTGCGCCGACAGCAACGGCTGCTCCGAAAAGCGCGACAAGGTGTCTTTTCCGCACACCACCGGCGAGGAACATCACGCCGACGACAGCCAGAATCATAAAGGCGGTACTGAAATTTGGCTGCAGAACGATCAATCCGGCGACAACAAGCGTAGCAACTACGGGTGTCATCAAAACCCGGTAATCCGCGAGTTTTTCGGCGTTTTCAGAGAGATATGCCGCGACGAAAAAGAGTACGGCCATGCGCGCTACCTCTGAAGGCTCGAAACTAAATATCCCGAGATGTATCCAGCGGGCCGCGCCCTTTATGATTACGCGCTGCCCGATTGCAACAAGGACGAGAAATGCGGCGATGACCAGCAGGTGGAACGCATACTTCTGGTACCTGTGATAGTCAAGTTTCGCGACGGCAAAAATCAGGAACATCCCGATCACAACTTTAAAGAGGTGGCTCCGAAGCAGATACGCAGGGTTTTGGAATTTCAGCTCGGCCCAGAAGGCACTCGCGCTGTATACGACCACCAGGCTCATGAACATAAGAGAAAGTACCGCGAACAGGAACCACTTGTCGGCCGGTTTGATACGATTCTCGCCTGCTTGCGCAGTCTGCAAATCCGCGCTTCCAATATTTGATGCGGAACGGTTCACAGCTCCATCACCAGTCTTTTGAATTCCCTTCCTCTGTGTTCGTAATCCTGGAACATATCGAAACTCGCGCAGGCGGGAGAGAGCAGGACGACGTCTCCCTTCTTTGCCTCGCGCCGTGCCTTGGCGACCGCGTCTTCCATCGAGGCGGCCATCACACATTTCGTCTTTTCGGAAAACTCTTTCTGCATCTTCGGGGCAGCCATTCCGATGAGTATCATGGCGCGCACTTTGTTTTTCACCGGTTCGAAGAGAGGAGAGTAGTCGTTGCCTTTGTCTTTTCCACCGGCTATGAGGACGATCGGCGCATCGAAACTTCCCAGCGCATACCAGACCGCGTCCACGTTGGTCGCCTTGGAATCGTTCACGTATCTCACGCCGTCAAGCTCGCGTACCGGCTCGAGTCTGTGTTCGACGCCTGGAAATTCTCTCAGGGTGTCGGCTATGACTTCCATGTCGACATCGAGTGACCTTGCTGCCAACGCCGACGCGAAGGAGTTATACAGGTTATGAACTCCCCGTATTTTTATCTCCTTCCAATCCATCAGATAGACCGGTTCGCCGTTTTCGACCAAATACAATTTCTCATCATCCACGAATCCGCCGCAGTTGATCCTGTCTTTGACACTGAAAGGCTTTAGAATAGTCTTCAAGTCCCGGCAGTGCTTTTCGACTGCCTCGTCATCGTGGCTGTACACGGATGTGTCATCCGCCGTTTGGTTCATGAAAATTCTGAACTTTGAGTTCATGTATGCCTGGTAATTCTCGTACCTGTCGAGATGGTCAGGCGTTATGTTCAGCAATACCGCAACCTTCGGTTTGAATGTGTCGACGTGGTCGAGCTGGAAACTCGACACTTCCAGCACTGCGACTGCCTGCTCATCCATGTCGGCGACGTAATCCGATATCGGGTACCCGATGTTGCCTGCGACGACGGTTTTGCGGCCGGACTTCTCGAAAATCTTTCCGATCAGTGTCGTCGTAGTGGTCTTGCCGTTCGATCCCGTGATTGCCACGATAGGGGCGCGGCAGAACCAGGAAGCAACTTCGACCTCACTGTACACTTTCAGTCCGACTTTCATCGCATGCTGGACGAGATTGAGGTTCGAGGGAACGCCGGGACTGACAACCATGAAATCCGCATCGAACAACCTGTCCGAATGAGAACCGAACTCATGCTCCACGCCGATGCTTTCGAGGATCTGAATCTGCTGGGCCGCCTCCTCGAGAGGCTTCTTATCGCTGACGAAAACATCTGCGCCATTAGCCTTGAGAAGTCTGGCGACCGCTAACCCGCTCCTCGCGGCGCCAAGGATCGATACTCTTGCGGACTTTATTTTTTCCGGTTTGCCCAATTTATCTCACCTTGAAAGTAGTCAGGCTCAGAATCGCCAGGAGAATCCCGACGATATAAAATCTTGTGACAATTTTCGGCTCCGATACGCCGTCAAGTTCGAAGTGATGATGGAGAGGGGCCATCTTGAAGATGCGCCTCCCCTCGCCGTATTTCCTCTTCGTGTACCTGAAATAGAGGACCTGCATGATCACGGAAATCTCCTCCGCCACGAAGATTCCGCCGATAATCGGGAGCACAAGCTCCTTTTTGATCATGATAGATATGCCGGCGATAGCCCCGCCGAGGGCAAGAGATCCGGTATCGCCCATGAATACCTGAGCGGGGTATGTATTGTACCAGAGAAAACCGAGGGACGCTCCCACAAGCGCGAAACAATAAACCGTGAGTTCTCCCGATCCGCGGAGATAAATAATGTTCAGGTACCGGCTGAACTCGATGTTTCCCGAGACGTAGCACATCAGTGCGAGCGTAAGCGCCGTAATGCCGACCGAACCGATGGCGAGTCCGTCCAGCCCGTCGGTCAGGTTCACCGCGTTCGATGTAGCCGTGATTATAAAGATGACCACCGGTATATAAAAGAGACCGTAATCGAAATTCAGGTTCTTGAAGAAAGGCACAGTAGTTATGGAATTGAACGGGTGAAGTTGGGGTGAAAAGTAGAGTGCCGCACCCGCGAGAAGACCAATCGCTATCTGGCCGATAAGTTTGTATCGCGCGATCAGCCCCTTGCGTTTTTTCTTGATGACTTTCAGGTAATCGTCGGCAAATCCGAGGATGCCGAGCCAAACCGTTATGAAGAGTATCAAAAGCACGTATGGATTCGTAAGGTCTCCCCATAGCAGCAGCGGCACAATCACTGAACCCAATATAATGATTCCTCCCATTGTCGGCGTTCCTGCCTTCGACAGATGAGATTTAGGCCCCTCGACTTTTACCTGCTCGCCGATCTGGTGTTTGTGCAGCATCCTTATAACAATCGGTCCGATGACGAAGCTGATAAACAGCGCCGTCAACGCCGCAAGCGCCGACCTGAAAGTGATGTACCTGAAGACACCGAAACCCGGCGGATGAAATTGCCTCTCCAGCAGGTCGAATAAGTAGTACAGCATTATTGCGTCCTCCCGGCCTCAAGCCCGCTGATCAAGGCGTCGACGACTTCTTCCATCTTCATTCCGCGTGATCCTTTCACGAGGACCACATCTCCCGGCCTTACAGTCTTCAGCAGCTTCTCCGAGAGTTCCCGCTTATCGCTGAACGATTCAGTCTCTGCACCGCCATCGGCGCCGGCTGCAATGTCTCGGGCCATCTCTCCGAAAGTGAAAAGCCGGTCGACCTTTTCATTCGCGACTTCGCCGCCGACCCTCTGATGTTCGCGCATCGATGCCCCCCCGAGCTCGAGCATGTCTGCCAGTACCGCGATTCTTTTTCCTCTGGAGCGCACCATCGACATCCAACGGAGTGCCGCTATCGCGGACTCAGGATTGGAATTGTAAGTATCGTTAAGAATCGTGACTCCGGCTATCTTGAGTATTTGCATCCTCTTTTCGTAAGACTTGAATGTCTCGAGTGCCCTCTTCACGTCCCGATGACCGACGCCGTACCGGATTCCGACCGCTGCTGCCGCAAGTGCGTTCATAGCATTGTGGATCCCAGGAACGTTCAGGTGGACGAGTTCTGTTTTTCCCTCAAATTTTATTTCGAAAAGTGCGCAGCCCCTTGAATCGAATCCGAACAACCGTGCCGAAAGATTCCTACGTGAACCGCCCTGGAAACCGTATGTGAATCTGTGTCGGACCGCTTTCGACAGGCCGATAATGCGGCTGTCGTCCGTGTTGACGAAGGCTGTTCCTTTTGTTTTCGCCAGAAAACCGAAGAGCATTCCCTCTTCTTTTTCCACGCCGTCGAGGTCGCCGAAAAACTCCAGATGTTCGTTACCTATATTAGTGATCAGCCCTGCGCTCGGCTCGAGGATCTCACATAGCCGCTGAATCTCGCCGAAATGGTTGGTGCCGATCTCGACCACCGCCGCCTCATGTGATTTGCGCATATCGAAGATCGTGAGTGGAACACCTATCTGGTTGTTGTGGTTAGCTGCCGTTTTCGCGACCCTGTATTTTCTCGCCAACACTCTTCCGACCATCTCCTTCGTGGTCGTCTTGCCGTTCGAACCGCCGACTGCTATCACCGGCATATCGAATTTCCTCCGGTATATCCGGGCAAGGTCGCCAAGCGCCTTCGTCGTATCGTCGACGACTGCAAACGGCTGTGCAGATGAGTGTTCGCTGCTCATGTACCACTTTCTGTCGACAACCGCGCAGGCAGCTCCTTTTGCAAGCGCGTCGGAGACGTACGAATGTCCGTCGAAATTTTCACCCTTCAACGCAAAGAATAATTGTCCGCGCGAGACGCTGCGTGAATCGGTGGAGACACCGGAAACACATTTAAGACTCGTGCTCATCAATTCCACACCTCTAATCCCGCGTATATCGTCCAACGTTATCAACTCCTCAAACCAAGGGCTTTTTCAACTTCTTCGCGATCATCGAAATGGAGCTTGACATCCCTCACGACCTGGTAGTCCTCATGACCCTTGCCCGCAAGAACCACGATGTCATGTGGGCGGGCTCTCTTCAGGCTCTCGAGAATGGCGTCATGCCTGTCGACAATTTTCAAAACCTTGTCGCTTCCTTTTGTGGTGCCGGCAAGAACCTCATCCGCGATCGAATCCGGGTCCTCGAAACGAGGATTGTCCGATGTTACGATCGTCAGGTCGCTTAGATCTTCGGATATTTTTCCCATCTTCGGGCGCTTCGTGCGGTCGCGGTTCCCGCCGCATCCGAAGACTGTGATCAGTCTTCCGCCCTTACTGCCCGACATCAGTATTTCTCTGGCAGCCTGAAGTGTTTTCTGGAGCGAGTCCGGAGAGTGTGCGTAATCGACTACCACGACGAAACCCTTTCCGGAATCGATTCTCTCGAAACGTCCCTTCACACTCTGGACGCCCGCCAGGGCCCTGGCTGCCAAAGACGGACTGTAGCCCATGCTTACAGCTGCCGAAAACGCGCCCGTAAGGTTGTATGCGTTGAACTTGCCCACAAGTTTGGAATCGATTGAGAAGTTTCTGCCGTTATATTGTATCGTTATGGCAGTCCCGGCTGCGCTGTAGTCGGACTCGACTATACGAAAATCTGCTTTCACATCGAATCCGTAAGATACTTTTCTCGCCTTCGTATCGGCGGCAATTCGCACGCCGTAGCTGTCGTCAATGTTGACGACCGCTATGCTGTCCGGCTGCAGCGTATCGAACAGGATCTTCTTCGCCTTGAAGTATTCTTCCATCGTCTTGTGGAAGTCGAGATGGTCCTGAGTAAGGTTCGTGAACAATGCGACTTTGAACGGAATTCCGTAAACCCTGTCCATCATGAGGGAGTGGGAAGACACCTCCATGACCGCACAAGTCCCACCATGTTCAACCGTCGAGGCCATCATTCGCTGAACGTCGAACGACTCCGGGGTAGTGTTCCTCGCCGTCTCGATCAAGCGATCGCCGAAAATATAATCTATGGTCCCGATCAGAAGGACTTTCTCGTCAGCCGACTGAAGGATGGCTTTGAGAAGATATGTGCTCGTGGTTTTTCCGTTCGTGCCGGTTACACCCACGACTTTCAGGCGTTCGGCCGGGTGCCTGAAAAAGTTTGCGGCGATAAGCGCAAGAGCGCGGCGGGTACTGGGGACAAGTAGTTTAGTGGTGTGGTGAGAGAGGAAGTAGTCGTCGTTGACGATACTGTTGTCCTCGACCGCGACCGCGCTCGCGCCGCTACCTACGGCATCTACGATGAAACGATGCCCGTCAGACTGCGCTCCCTTGAGCGCGACGAAAAGCGAACCTTCGTTCACCTTCCGGGAATCATAGACTATTTCGGTAATCTCCCTTTCCACGCCACCGACGACTTCAGTTACCGAAACATTTTTGATCAGTTCACCAAGCATCATTCAGTAGAGCCCTGATACGTTGAAATCTTTGCTTTCGCAGTTTATGATAACATTTACGTTTCTGTTCACCGGCTGCCCGGCTTTCGGAGATTGTCCGACGATCTTCCCGCTTCCGACGACGCGGAAAGGTATCCCCGCAGAGAGGAGAAAGCTTGTTGCATTTCGGACACTGGCGCCTCTGAAATCCGGCATTCTTGTGACATGACTGGCGTCCGCCACCTTCAGTATGATCGTCGATCCTTTTGCGACCAGAGTCCCCGCCGAAGGTTTCTCAGAAAGGATTATAAAATTTTCGTGGTCGGACGGCGATGCCTGAAGTCCGAAGTTTTCTAGAATGGCCGCCGCGGATGAATAGTCGAGGAACGAGACCTCAGGTACCCGGACCACATCGCCTTTGGTGTTGTCCTGATTTTCCGCGGGGATAAAGGCTGCGGTCTTCGATCCGGTTTCTCTCTTCCCGCTTGTGTTGAATGCCATTCTGATATCGGCGTTCGTCAGGTTCGTCGTCTTCCGCTGCATGATGCCGTATATGCGTTCGGCTATCCTCTTGAATATCGGGGCCGCCACCGCACCTCCCGTGTAGCCTTTCGTCGGCGAGTCTATCATTATGTAGCCGGCAATCTGGGGATTCGGGACCGGGAAAAATCCGGCGAATGACGCGTGATAGAATTCCTTCGAATATTTCCCGTCGACCAGCTTCTGCGCCGTGCCTGTTTTTCCCGCGATAAGAAGGTCGTTCATTTTGGCCTCTTCACCGGTTCCTTGCTCGACGACGTCTACAAAAAGGCCGGTAAGAGTGCGGTCGACGTCGGGAGTCACGACACGACGGATCTTCATCGGCTCGTTCTGAAAAACCACATCGCCGTTCGGACCGGTGATTTTATTTATGATATACGGCTGCATCAGAGTCCCTCCGTTCGCAACCGCAGCATAAGCCTGAGCCATCTGAAGATTCGTGACGAGCACTTCATAACCGAATGACATGAACGGGAGCGACACCTTCGACCATTCGTACGGTTTCTTCAGCTCGCCCGGAACCTCGCCGGGCAGCCCGATACCGGTCGGCGCACCGAACCCGTAATCCCTTGCGTATCTGTAGAATTTGTTCGCCCCGATCTTGCAGCCTATTTTTGAGAAGGCAATGTTGCTTGACAGTTCTACTGCACGTCTGAACGTGATCCAACCGGCCTGTTCAAAATCTTGAATGACTCTCCCGTAGAGCGTGTACCGCCCGTTCTCGGCAAATATAATGTCGTCCGGTTTTTCTATCCCTTCTTCAAGAGCGGCGGAAGCTGTGACTATCTTGAACGTCGAGCCGGGCTCGAATACGTCTGTGATCGCCCGGTTCCTCGAATCGGCGTAGCTGTACGCATCGTATTCGGCGGGATTGAAGGACGGGTAATTCGCCATGGCCAGTACTTCCCCGGTCGTAGGATCCATGAACACCGCCGTCCCTGCAGCCGCACCGGTGCGCTGGACTCCTGCGGCGAGTTCCTGCTCGACGATCTGCTCGATGTTCATGTCCAGCGTGAGCTGGATGTTGCAGCCGGCTATCGGATTGACCTTCGGGTAATCGACGGAAGGCATTTTCCTCCCAAGACCGTCGCGCTGCATTATCTCGAAACCGTTTGTGCCTGCGAGGAGAGAATCGAACTCCAGTTCCACGCCGCTGGCACCTTTTCCGTCGACGTTAGTAAAACCGAGTATCTGGCCCGCGGAGGAACCGTACGGATACAGCCTCTGCTGTTCCTGAAGTCTTATCAAACCGTAGATCCTGAATTCCGCCAGCGCACCGGACTGGGCGGGACTCGCGTTGCGCGCCAGCCAGACGAACCGGGCCTTCGTGTTTAACCTGTCGAGAAAATAGGAGATGGGTAAATTGAAGACCGGGGCAAATTCATTCGCGATTTTCGATTTTTCGGCGTCGTCGAGAAGCTGCGGGTCGGCGGCATATGAATAACCGTAGCTGTTCGAAACTATCAGGCTGCCGTTCCTGTCGAAAATCATTCCCCGGTTCGCCTGTAGGACCACGCGGCTTTCATACTGGTCCTGAGCTACTCTGTGATAATAGAAACCCTGCACTCCCTGTATAATCACGAGCTTCGCGACAATAGCGACAAAGACGAGCGCCAGCACAACCCGCAGGAAATTGATCCTCCCGGTATAACTCACTCGCGGACGCGTGACCGCCGGATTATCTTGTCGAGTCTCTTGCATCCTGTTTTTCGGCTTCTTTCAACTTATCCTTGTCGATCTCTATTTGTTCGAGAGTCTGGCTGCTGTAAACCAGCCCGAGTTTCTCGGAGGCGATTCTCGTTATTCTCTCCGCACTCGAAAGTCTCTTGAGTTCTGCCTGGAGCGAATCGTTCTGAAACCTGAGCCGCGCATAGGTCGAATCCAGCGAACCCATCTCTGTGACAAGAGCATCGATCGTCACGCTGTTGTTTACTATCAAAAGGAGTATGGCTACCGCTCCTCCCAGCACGATGATGAACCTGGAGACAGAGAGCGACGGTGCCTTGGACGGCTTTTTCTGCTCGTCGGGCTGTCTTGTTTCTTCGCTCATATTGTTTTCTCCGCCACTCTCAGCTTCGCGCTGCGCGCCCTGCGGTTAGCCCTGATCTCCGTTTCACCCGGCGCGATAGGCTTGCGAGTGAGTATCCTGACCCGCGCCTTCTTGCCGCATGTACAGATGATAGCTTCCGGAGGACAGACACAGGTCGCCGCCTCAAATTTGAACTTCTCCTTGACGATCCTGTCTTCGAGCGAATGATAGGATATGACGGCAATCCTGCCGCCGCGGGAAACCAGGTCGACAGCCCCGTCGAGTCCGGCCGACAGGGAATCGAGTTCTCCATTGACCTCTATCCTGAGGGCCTGGAAAATACGAGAGAGCGTCTTATCCGATCTTCCGCACACGTGCGCGACGATCTCTGCGAGCTGAGCGGTTGTCTCAATTCTGTTCTTTCCCCTCGCCTTGACGATTGCCCTTGCGAGAACCCGCGACCTCGGCTCCTCTCCGAACTTGAAAAACATGTCGGCGAGCTCGTCGGCTTGGTAAGAGTTGACTACTTCGTAAGCCGAGATATCGAGTTTCTTATCGAGCCTCATGTCGAGCCTCTCGTCGCGCCTGTAGCTGAACCCTTCTTCGTTGTCCAGTTGATACGAGGAAACACCGAGATCGAAGAGAATGCCGGCAGAAGAATCGAGCCCGCTCTCTTTTCCGAATTCCTTCAAGTGGGAAAAGTTCTGCGGAACAAACGAAAGACGTCCGTCTTCAGAAGAGAGTTCATCCGCAATGCGGCGGGAGTTATCATCGACGTCAAATGCGAGGACCCTCCCATCCTTTCCGAGCCTCGAGAGAATCTCGCGTGTGTGCCCGCCTCCGCCAAACGTCGCGTCTATATATGTACCGTTCGAGTCGGTAACCAACAGATCAATACTCTCCTTCAGCAGTACGGGTTCGTGATAAACGGCCATTATTTGTTGACATTAACCGCCATGATTTGTTCGACCACGGAGGCGTAATTTTCCGGTTGAGAATTCAAATACTCATTGAATGTCTTTGGATGCCAGAGCTCGATTCTTTCGAGGGCGCCGATAATGACGACCTCCTTCTCGATCTCTGCGAATTCGAGCAGATTTTTGGGAATTGTAATACGCGATTGTGAGTCCAGAGGGAATTCTTCCGAAGCCCACATGAGGAGGGTTCTGATGAAGTATCTGTGCTTCTCCAGAAATTGGTTGAGGGAGCGGAGCTTTTCTTCAAGTCGCCGCCATTCATCGAGGGGATAAACGTAGAGGCATTTTTCGACTCCGCGCGTCACGACAAAGGTGTCATGAGCTTCGGAAGAGAGGCTTTTTCGCAATTTTGCCGGGATGCTGAGCCTTCCCTTGGAGTCTAAAACGTATTCGTAGCGTCCTTTGAATGACGACATCTTCCTCTGAACTTCTCCGATTTATCTTTCGGACAAATTCCCCACATTTGGGGACAAGTTTTTAGTAAACACTGGGAAAAGCTGGGAACTTCCCCACTTTTCCCCACCACGTTGGAAATTTAACCAACGGGCTCCAAAAGTCAAGCATTATTTTTTCCATTTTTCCCCACCAAGCAAATCGCACAGATTCCGCAAAATTTCAGCCTATTTTTCACATAAGATGCCGTTATAATATCTTTAGTAAACAAGTTGAACAAAAGTTTGGGTTATTTCTTGACAGCTAAACTTGTGTTGTGTAATTTAGATCGAAATGGCACGAGGGCTAACTAAACGGCAAGGTGAAGCGCTTGAATTCATTCGGCGCTACTTGAAAGACCACTCCAAGCCACCTACATTCCGTGAGTTGGGTGAACAAATGGGGATTCGCTCAACACGAGCCGTCAGCGACCTGCTCAAAGCCCTCGAAAAGAAAGGCTACATCGAACGGGAACCCGGACGCTCTCGCGGAATCAACCTCCCGAGAACCGAACTTACAAATCCCGACCTCCCACCGTCAGTCAGGACAATTCCGCTCGTTTCAAGAATTGAATCCAGAGAAATTATTTTTTCCAACATAGTCGATGTGCTTCACTTCGACGCGAAGCTTCTCCCCGACGGTGAGCTCTTCGCCGTCAAGGTCTCCGACGACGCCATGAACTTCGTCGGATTATTCAAGGGAGATTACGTCGTTTGCAGACGCGTTGCCCAGCCCGATCAGAACTCGCTCGTCCTGGGAAGCGCCGCAGGTGTCCTGATAGTCAGGTTCTACGAATTCGCCAACGAGAAGATCCACCTCAAACCATCAAACAAGTCATACCAGATACTGAGCTTCTCTCCCGACGACAGACAGTTCTTCGTTGCGGGTGAGGTTGTGCTCACTTTCCGGAAAACGAAGTAACCCTTCGCTTAACAACGCGCCGCTTTTCTTGTCTGAGCCGGTGGAGATTCTCCCCTGTTACCGAACAATACCTCATTCTATGCGTCCCGCCAAATAACAAAAAGTCCCGCCGTGATTTCTCGCAGCGTGACTTGTAAACTGTATGTGGTCAGCCTCAGCTTACTTCATCAAGATCATCTTCTGAATCTTGGAATATGTTGGCGTTGACAACCTGTAGAAATAGACACTGCTGGCAAACCTCGAGCCGTCAAACACGACTTCATGAGGGCCCGCGGTCTCTTCTCCATCGACCAGGGTGGCCACCACTCGGCCGAGTATGTCGTAGATCTTAAGAGTGACATGGGTGTCTTTTGGCAGCTGGTACTGAATGACGGTCGTTGGGTTAAATGGGTTAGGATAATTCTGGTTGAGTTGAATGGTTCTCGGGACATTATTCTTCTTCTCATTCACAGCCATCAAGGTGCCAAGCGTATCGCCATCGATAATCGCGCCTACCAAGAACCATCCCTCGCCCGGTTCAACATATCGGTATGTCATTCCGATTCCATAAGCATACTGTTCGGAGAAATAGGAGAACCATGTATCGGGGTTATGATCCTGACCTCCTGTCGTATCGCCCTGGAAAGTCCCAAACAAAGAAAATTCCTTTATCTTCCTTCGTACCCCAAAGACAGTTGTATCGAACATCGCGCTCACCCCAGCATAGGGGACGGGCACACGCCAGTAATTACCTACTTGAGCGTCTAGACGATAAACATTCGGAAGTGAGTCGACGCTGTCGGGATTTTCGCCTGAAAAGACACCATAAATGAATCCGTTGGCAGTGTCCACGACAAACTCGGTACCTCTTTCGTTGTCCCCGCTCATATAGACCAGCCGTCCGAGCGGATGGCTGAGCACCGAATCGACTTTTATTGTTTTGAATTCACCTTGCGTTGGCGAGTATTCGACATAGTAGAGCCATTCGTCTCCGGCATCGCAGGGAAAGTATTTGAGAGAGTCGGAAGCTTGAGCTATGGCGGAACCGTG
>JAJYJD010000131.1 GCA_021789755.1 Bacteroidota bacterium | reverse complement strand
TGACAACACCGGGCAGGCACCTGTGGAAGACGGCGGGTTTTCATTGCCTGCCGACTCGACCGAGACTTCTCTCGCTTTCTCTGGCGCACTGAACAGGACCGTGCCTCACTCGGGTGGCTTTGCTGTATATGCCAGTTACAACACGGAGGCGACGGCCGGCTTACGGTTGGCGCTCGGACAGAACTCAATTCTGCGCCTGAGGTACGGTCTCAACTATACAGGTTACGATCAGGTGACTTCTCTCTCCAACCTCGAGAATGTCGGAATCGGCGTGGTTTCTTTCATGCCTACACGCAGCGTCTATTTCTACCTGAACGGTTCGATCGGAAGCAAGAAGTATTATGCGGTGGATACCGTGAGCGCTGCCGTAAAGAGTCTTATCAACATGCATGCGCAGGGACGCTACAAAGGGAAAGGGAAGAGCGGAAGTCAGACTGGTTCATCCGCGAAGACTTATGTCCTGAATTCTCCGTCGGCGTCCCAGGCGACATACGGGGCCGGATTGAATTTCGACTTCGGCCGGTGGAGAGCATACGGCAGCTTGCTGCTCAGGAGAAATTTGACCGGCGCGGCAAGGTACATAGACGCCGTCGCTAAGCTTTCCGCAGCGCAATCTGAAATCTATGATGATCCGTATTCATATCAGGGGAGCGAATTCGGCATTGGGGTGAGGAAGGATTCTCTGATTGCCGGCATCAGCTTCTCCGTTAAACTGAACGGGGCAAATAAGGATTACAGCCGTCCTGCCTTCGATACCAGCCAGACTATGATTGTGGCCAACCAGAGGAAGGACAAATTTTCGGATTTCGCGATCGGGCTTTCGAGAGATTTTCCTTCGGGCGGGTTTCCTGCCGGATACGGTGTCGCGCTGAATTACGACCACATAAATAATTCATCCAACGACGAGTTTTACAGGTTCACCGACGACATTGTAACCCTCTCACTTAGCGTCAACCTCTTTTAGCCGGCGGACAGTCGGGCGGCGGCTCCCACCTGGAACGGGCTATGCTTTTGCCTGGCAGTTCGGGCATACGCCGTAAAAATCCATCCTCACGTCCTGGACCAAATAGCCGCGGGGAAGTTTGAAGTCCGGTGAGGACACACGCGCCTCATCTATATCGTAAATGCCTTTGCAGGATCTGCAAATGAAGTGGAAGTGCTCGTCCTTGTTTGCGTCGAACCTGAGCTGGCCGTCACACAGGACTTCGTTGATCTCTCCCGATTCGACGAGAAGATTCAGGTTCCGATAGACGGTCGCGAGGCTCACGTTCGGAAGATCCTTTCGCACCTCGTGAAATACCCAATCCGCCGTCGGGTGGGATTTCGTGGACCTAACGACTCCAAGCACCTTCTCGCGCTGCTTGCTTCGCTTTCTCTGGTGTGCGTCGCTTATCATTTGTTCTGACCTCTATTTGAAAATGACTCTTCAGTTCCAGACATTCGCAGAGCTCCCTTCACTCATGTCCTGGTACAGTGCCTCACGCATTTCCTTCGGCAGGGTCGCGTCTGCATTGTAGTTCCTGTGCCTGATTGTCACGTGAACCTGGACCGACTGGTCCGCAATGGCTTTAGCGTCCTCGGGTCCAAGTTTAAACCTGACGTACTGGACGGCGCTTATCCTGTCGTCGGTCGCGTGTCCTTCTTCGAAGACGGCAGGTATCTTCTTATTCCCGATATTCAGGTACAGTGAGTCTTTGTTCATGCCGACGAGCGAGTCGAGTACCGGTTTGATTTGTGACTGATCGTCGACTTCAACGAACAGCGTTGCGCTGAGCTCGTTTTCTCTCGGAATCAGCTCGTTATATGTCTCTACTTCCGATTTTATTTTCTCGTCCTCGACAATCCTCTCGACGCGCATCATCTCTTCTATCTGAAATGTGACAGTGTACCTGTTCTCGAAAGTCAGCGTCACAAGCTCTCCGACTTTCAGCCTGCGCCGGTTCTTCATGTCTATGACCTTGCTGCGGAATCGTTCCCTTATCTTTTCATACTCTATAATGTTCTTCAGCTCGTTAAATTCAATCGGTTTCATTTTTGTTCCTCACTCCTTTTTATTCCCGGCGATGACGGCTAAGAGGCCTCCCGCAATGTGGAAAAGTTCATTCTGAAGGAGCCCGTCACGTTCGACAGGTTGGACGACTGAATGTTCCACTTTCCCGCCTTTCGGGATGGATTTCTGCCTTCTGCGGACAGCCTCGTGCGCCATACTGTCTCATTGACTATTTCTCTTCAATGAAAGCCCTGATAAACCACGCGGTCTTCTCGTGTTTCTCCATGAGGCCGGTGAGGAAATCGTTCGTCCCCGCGTCGCGGTACTTTTCTCCGACTTTCACGAGATCTTCCCTGAGAGTCCTGATAATCGCTTCGTGGTCGCCGAGAAGGTCCTTCAACATTCCATCCTCGTTCGGGCTTTTACCGGGAGTCTCGCTGAGGCGTGTGTTCTTGGCGAACTCGGAAAGCGTACCGAACGCGGGACCGCCCAGCGACCTCGCGCGCTCGGCCACATCGTCGATGATGTCGTCGAGCTCTTCGTAGAGAGATTCGAAGAATTTGTGCAGGTCCTGGAAGCGCGGCCCTGTCACGTTCCAGTGGAATTTCCTTGTCTTGGTGTAGAGCATGTATTCATCGGAAAGTATTCTGTTGAGTATCTCAACCACCGATGCGCGGTCGCTGTCTTTTATGCCGATGTTCGGTCTCATGTGTATTCCCTTTCTCTTATGCTTTGGGATTGTTCTCCAGGCCGTAAGCGTCACGCAGTATCTGGATCGGATGGCGCGGCTTGGTGCCTGATCCCTTTTCAATCTGAAGCTGAGCAAGCGGGCAATCGCTTGCAGCCGCAGCACCATCGCTGAATTGCTCGAACAGCGGTCTTCCGACCTCGAGAGACATCTTGAAATATTCCTTCTTTAAACTCCACGTGCCGTCATGACCGGAGCATTTCGCCACTACCTCAACCTTCGTGTCCGGTATGAGTTCAAGCACATCCCGCGACTTGAAACCTATGTTCTGCGCCTTGAGGTGGCAGGGGAGGTGGTACCTGACCTTTCCCTGTGATTTCTTGAAGTCCATCGATAATTTGCCATCTTTATGCAGTTTCGCAAGGTATTCCATCAGGTCGAACGTGTGCGAAGCGACCAGCTTCGCATCGGGATTATTCGAAATCATCGGGTATTCCTGCTTCATTAGGTAGCTGCAGCTCGGGCCCGGCGACACCACATCATATCCTTTCTTCACGTAATCGGCGAGCCGGTTCAGATTGTACGCGGCGTGTTTCTTAGCGTTGTCCATGTCGCCGCCGTCCAGATACGGCATCCCGCAGCACTTCTGCGGCGGCACTTCGACATGCACTCCGTTCTTTTCGAGGACCTGTATCGCAGCTTTCCCGGTGTCGGTATCGTTGTAATTCACCGAACATGTGTGGAAAAAAACAACTTTGGGAGCTCCCTGGGCTTCCGGCGTCCGGTATTGTTCATCTTGCATCTTGTGTCTCTTATACCACGAGCTGAATGTCCGGCTGGAATATTTGGGAAGGTTCCTCTCCCTATGGATTCCCACCGTCATTTCCATGAGCGCTCTTAACGGTTTGATGCCGAGCGTCCAGTTTACGAGGAAGGCCGCTTTGGTCGACACGGTTCCGAGGAGATCTGTCCTGCTCAACAGCTTGTCCCTGAGCGAGACTCCGTGCTTCTTTGCCTCGATGGCTTTGCCTCTCAGCATGTGTCTCGGGAAGTCGAGCATGAAGTGGTGAGGCGGAGTGTAGGGGCATTTAGGGAAGCAGAGTTTGCAGTCGTAGCAGAGATCGACGACCTTCCTGGTGTCGGGATCGGCGAGCTGGTCAAGATCGCCGTCGAGTTCGTCGATGCGTTTGAACAGGACGTCGAAGGACGGGCAGAGGTTGAAGCAGAGCCTGCAGCCGTTGCAGATGTCGAATATGCGCGCAGTTTCTTTCGCGTACGCCTCCGGACTGTAAAAATCCGGGGCATTGAAATCAAATGCCGTTGCCATTATTGAGCCTCTTGAGTCTGCGGATAATTTACAACTGCGACTCACTCAGAAAGTGAGTCGCAGTTCTGTGGATTATTTTCCTAAAGTATCGAGCGCCTTCTGGAATCTGCCGGCGTGCGACTTCTCGGCACGCGCGAGAGTTTCGAACCAGGTGGCTATCTCCTCGAAGCCCTCCTGCCTGGCGGTCTTTGCGAAGCCCGGGTACATTTCGGTGTACTCGTAAGTCTCGCCGGTCACCGCCGACTTGAGGTTGAGTTTCGTATCGCCGACGGCGACGTTCGTGACGGGGTCGCCGACTTCTTTTAGGAAGTCGAAGTGTCCGAACGCGTGGCCGGTCTCGCCTTCCGCCGTGTCGCGGAACACGCCGGCGACATCAGGATATCCTTCGATGTCTGCGTGACGGGCGAAATACAGGTAGCGGCGGTTTGCCTGGGACTCTCCTGCAAATCCCTCTTTCAGATTCTCAAAGGTCTTCGATCCCTTCAGTGCTTTTGCCATTATATTTCCTCCTTGTTAGTTATAATAATAGGAATCATTCCTATAACGTTAACCATTAGGAAGTTGAATGTCAAGGGGAAAAGGGGAGGATAACAAAGTCCATCCGACCCTGTGGTCAAGCCTCACAAATTCATTGCGGCCTGAAACTATGATTTGATCATGCTTAAGTCATATCCTGGAAGTCTTCCATCTGTCAACGGAATAATTTGCATTGTGTCGACGGAAGGACTTTGGGAACGAGATCGCCGACTGTTTGTCGCAGAGCGAACCACACCGGCCTCCTTTCTTCCATGAGCAGTTCTGTTCAAGAGTGCCTCTCAGCGGCACTTCGCCTACGCCCTGAATCTCGAAAGATGACTGAGCGAAAGAATGGCGTCGCAGGTTGCTTCTGAAGATCAATCAGCGACAGGATCCGACGGTGAGGGCAATAGCGTCTACCATCCGGAGCAGTCTTTCGCGAAGGACGCATCGGAGCTCCGAGGGAAAAAAGTGGTGGGGGCTGAAAGGAATCCCAAACGTTCAAAGAGATTAACCTGCTGAGGCCAGTAGAGATCGGATGGCTTCGGTGCTGATCCTGGCCTTGCTCTATCCTTCACTTCGCTAAATCAGGGCACTTAACACGGACAGCCAGATGCCTTCCGTTACTTGTCCGTCCTGAATATTCCCAGGTATCTTGTGAACAGTCCGTATCCGACAAGCACTCCGACAGCTTCGATGCCGACATAGGCTGCAATCACCTTAGTTAGCATCCCTGCACCGGCAGAAACATTCTCGCTGCCGGTCTCAACAAGAGCGAGTATGACGCCGACGACCAGTGCCGTCAGTACAGCGAAATTCCATTTGTGTTTTCGCGGATTAAAAAAGTCCACCATAAACTTCATCACGGATATCGCAAAGAACTTTTCCACCGCTACGAAGACAGCTGATAGAAAATCCGACTTAGATTTAAGCCACTTGAAAAGAGTGCCAAGGTCGTCGAGGAAATCCTCGATGTGAATGTCGATTCGTGGCGATAGGGCAGTTGCCAACGACCAGGTCAGCAGAAAAAGCAGGGCCATTCCAAGCAGCGCAGTTAGCAATTCTCCTGTCATGCTTGCCCGCCACGCCGATGGGTAGATGGCGAGTATTGCTATGCCGGCAAGGGAGTTGATCATCGCCATCCTTCTTGCGGGAGCTTCGGACGAGAGTCCGGCGTTGTAAGCGAGGCGATCGATCCGCCACGCGATAAAAGCCGCCAACCATGTAATGATCGCTATAATCACGATGAAAAACGTGCCGCGGGGGGAGCTCACCCACAATGAAGGATTGCGAAACATCGCGACCATTTCGGCGGCAAGAGTCACGGCCACTGCCTGAACGGAGACTGTACAGCCGCGTATAACAAGGAGTTTCTGGCTTGCCGACAGCTCGCCAGACCCGCGAGGGATGAAAACGCGTACTACGGAAAGGAGAGAGGCGAACAGCGCGAGCTGGTAGCCGAACGACCCGATCGCGTCGTAAGGATCTTTCGCAAAGGCGTTGACTGTTGAAAATATTGGATTGTGCCTGCTTGCCAAAAAGAAAACAGTGAAAACCGCTGAAAGTGCGAGGACCAACAATACTGTGGGCTTGAATGACTTCGGCATACCCGGCTCACTTATTTAGTTGAACAAAATCCGCTCGTCTGTCGGTTACCTTTGCGGCGGCACATACTTGAATATCGGCGCCGGATGGCTCAATTGCAACTTGTGTCGATAATTCACACACCATCTCTTATATTTGCACGTAAACCACATGGAAGATACCAACGGGGATTTGAATTCAAATCCCGCTAATTCGAAAACGGTCGCCAGGAGGGTCTGGCGCTATTTTTTCTTGCTCGGTTTTTCGTACGGCCCGATGGCCTATTCAATGGCAAGACGCCTCTTTGTTGACAAGCTCAGACTGATGACGGAGAGGGACATCACCGACGGCATCGCGGTTGGGGAAGTCATGCCGGGTGCGGCTCTTGTCGATTTCGTCTCGTATCTCGGTTTCCTGTTGAGACGGGTTCGAGGCTCGTTCCTCGCGATGCTTCTGTTTATCCTTCCGTCGTTTGCTCTTATGGTCCTGCTTAGTTTTCTATATCTCAAATTCGGTGAGCTGTCTCTGGTACGTGTCGTACTCCGGGGCCTCTCCGCAATTATGATAGCTCTGATCATCAAGGTTGTAATCGACATCTACAGGTCGGGGGTGAAGGAGCCGAAATTCCTCTCCGCATCTGCCGTTGCACTCTTTCTTCTTGTCCTGGACGTGAACATTGTCATCATTCTTGTGGTGGGCGTTCTGGGTACCATCGGATACGGAATGTTCTCGAAGCAACTAATAAGGAAGAAAGGCAGGCGCCTGCTTCCGACTGCCGGTGAAGTGAAAGATTATGTCAGGGTGAATATCTGGATACTGTGGTCGCTTTCGTTGTTGGTCATAGTCAACGCGTCAATTTACTTCTTCGCACCTCCGGTCGCCATTATGAACGGGGTCCTATTCAAGATAGGACTCCTCACCTTCGGCAACGGGTATACAATGCTCCCCTTCATCTACAAAGAAGTCGTCCTTAATTTCCACTGGCTCACTCCAAAAGAGTTTTCGGACGGGATTGTGCTGGGTCAGATCACTCCCGGCCCAGTGGTGATAACGGCAACGTTCATCGGCTATAAGGTTGCCGGGCTTTTCGGTGCGGCGACGGCAACTCTCTCCATATTCCTTCCATCGACTATCCTGGTGACGCTTGCAGCCGGATCGTTCGTCAAGTACAAGGACAGCAAGTGGGCGGAATTCGCAATGAAGGGCGTGCTGTCGAGTTTTATCGGTCTGCTGATTCTTGTTGTCGCGCAGCTTGCCCGGCAGAATATCACCGACTATAAGACTGCCCTTTTCGCTCTTGCTGCTGTCGTGCTTTTTGTCTATACCGAAATCAACCCGATAATTCTTCTCGCTGCCGGAATTGTCGCTTCTCTTCTTTTTCTAAGATAGGCTGAAAGGGCGAGATCGCGGCGGGGGCGAAGGTCACCGCATTCTTCAGTGGAATACAGATCTCTTCTTGAATTGACGGCAACTTGAGACCTGTGTTGTCCGATATAAATTACCTCTCTTTCACCCGTCGTCCGGGTTACTGTAACACAACTTCAGAGTGATCATGGAAAAGGCAATAGTGACATTATCGGGCGGACTCGATTCAGCCACGCTGCTGTTTTGGTCGGCAAAGCGTTTCGAAGTCAGCGCGGTCACGTTCGATTACGGCTCCAAGCATAACGAGAAAGAGCAAACGGCAGCGAAGGAACTCGCTCGACTTGCAGGCGCCGGGCATATTCTGATCAGGCTTCCGTTTATCAACGATCTGTTCCAATCGGATCTTCTCAGAAGCGGCGGAAAAGTCCCGGATGGCCATTACGAAGATTCATCGATGCGCAGCACTGTAGTACCGTTCAGGAACGGGATCATGTTGTCGATCGCGATCGGGTTAGCGGAATCGTTCGAGGCGAAGACCGTCCTATACGCCGCACATGCCGGCGACCATGCAATATATCCCGACTGTCGTCCCGGCTTCCTGAAGGCAATCTCCGAAGCGGGACGCGAGGGCACTTATCTCGGCGTTCAAATTGTGGACCCGTTCATCGACATGCACAAGAAAGATATTGTCCTGCTCGGGAACGAGCTGCGGGTGCCGTTCGGTTTGACGTACTCGTGTTACAAAGGAGGTGATCTTCATTGCGGCACATGCGGGACTTGTGTCGAACGAAAAGAAGCTTTCCGGCTCGCAGGGATACGGGATCCGACTCAGTACGAAGCCTGAATGGGGGTTTTTGTCGAGCAAGGGTAGAAATGATAAAATGATGGAATAATTGAATGCTGGGTTAATGTCTACCGGCCGAAGCGTGGCGGGGAGTAGGGATTAATGAGACGCTACTTCAGCCGGATGACGCGGATGGAATTTCAACCGGGTATTGAACTGTCTGGAAGGGCATGCGATATTCCGATGAAGAGGTGAAGCTGGGCATGATGAAGGTTGTCAGGTTAATTCTCCTTATACTTTTTGCGATCATCCTGGTGTTGGTCCTGTGCGGCTTGTACTTTGCCGGCCGCGACTACGGCGGCTATTTCATGAAGACAAAAGGCGACCTTCTTGAGTCCCGGGCCGTGCCTTTCGCCGCAGACGCTCTTTTCAATCGGGAGTGGTTATCCCTCCGCAGCGATGCCGGTCTGCAGGTCGAGTGCGGCTTGCTCGTCCCGGCCGGTGAGAAAACGCCCGGTCGCTACCCGGTTGTGATACTGCTGGGAGGGAAGACAACGGGAAAGCATGCCATCGACTATGCCCTCGACATCAGGAAGGTAATAATAGCAGCGCCGGATTATCCCTACAATCCCCGTGAATCCTACTCGCTTCTGCAATTCCTGGCAGATATTCCGGAAATGCGAAACGCCGCACTTGACATGGTCCCTTCCGTTATGCTTCTCACCGACTATCTGATGCGACGCCCCGATGTCGACACCACGAGGATCATTCTTCTCGGTTACAGCTTCGGAGCTCCATTTGTTCCTTGCATTGCTGCATTTGACAGGCGTACAGCGGTAGCTGCCATTGTTTTCGGCGGAGGTGATCTGCGCGGCATGATCAGGCACAACGTTCGGCGGTACAAGGGACCCATGATGAGCGACTTGGTCGGCATCCTGGGGGAAGTACTTCTTCAGCCGCTCGAGCCGCTTCGTTACGCCGACAAGGTTTCGCCGATC
>JAJYJD010000130.1 GCA_021789755.1 Bacteroidota bacterium | reverse complement strand
CTCTTTGACTCTTGGGATTTGTCTGGAGCTTGGATTTTGGTGTTTGGAATTTCCCGGAGGTTTGTAGCGCTAACGGGAGTCGAACCCGTGTTTTCGCCTTGAGAGGGCGACGTCCTGGGCCACTCTGGTGAGTCTTTTGGTGAGTGTGTTGCCGCTTTTCCCGGATGAAGTGCATTGAATCGAAAAGCCCGACTGGAGAAATTCTTAGGCTGTGGCTGCCTGTCGAAGCCAATCGGACCTTCCGAAAAATCTCTGACTTGAATTGCCACATTCAAGAACTTCATAGTTGAAAATTATCATTCCATCACAGCGAAGTCAATAGCCTAAGCATTCTAAATTTCACATCATGGTACAGCAAAGTTCTGTGGACAGTATCTTTGTACCCTTAGCCCGCGTTCGCCCGTCCTGGGGCAATCCAACGGGCAAGAAACCCATTTTAGAAGTCGCTGAGGAAAAGTATATTCCGGTAATGTCAGACTTGAAGTGGATGGGGGAGGTTCTGAGAGAGCCGAACGCGGCCAATGCTCTCAACGAGGACTTGCAGGATGTTCTGGCAATTGCGGGACTGGAAAAGTTCGTCCAACTATTTGAGACGTTCAACAAAACTTCAGTCTACTTCTCCAACGATTGCGTCAACGCACTGCGAAGGCTGTATATCCGAAAACACAGCGCCGATGACCTTTCCAAAATAGCCAGAACGCTGGGGACATCGGAGGTTTACGCGCGAAGGATAAGACGACTCAAATGAGCATGTGCTTCCTAAGCACGTGCCCGAATGCTGAAACGCACCAGTTTTGCAGTTTTCGGGCAAGACTTTCACCATTTTTTCACCAGAGCGTTCAAACCCTTCGCTCTTTTTAGGCGTGTCCGATTCTCTTCCGCAGGTTTCTTCCCTCAGCCTCACTGAGACTTACGATAGAATTGGCCAGGCACAAAACAGAGTTTTCCTTAGACAAGCATCCGTTCCTTCTGCAAAAGCCCGCGAATTCCTCCTTGTCAAGTCAGTCTCCAATTGATCCCGCTGACCTCTATGACTTCGCCTTCCTCACACAACCTCCCGTAGATTGCGGGATCGTTCTTATAAAAATCCTCCGCCTTACGGTTGGTCGTGACAATCGTTGAGAGATTATTCAAATATCGGGCGTCAACGATGTTGTAGAGAATTTGCTTCGATGCCTCAGTCTCTCGTTCAGACCCTATGTCATCGATGCAAAGACAATCGAATGTCGAACCAAGCGTTTTGAGCACTCTGTCTTTCTCCCCCGTCCCGACAGGGATGTCAATGATCTGACCGATCAAGTCCACTGCTCGGACGAACCTGCACACAGCCGATCTGTAAACGGTCTCCGGCTTCTGTGCCATTTCCTCAATCAACTTCAGTCTTGTTTTTATTTCCTGTTCGTCTCCTTCCTCGATTGGTTGTTCGATTCTTCGTTCAACCCGGCAGTTCTGCCAGTCCTTCCGCAGTCGTTCCAGGATTGATTGATCTTCAACCGGATAAAAGCCGATTAATGCAGCAATCGACAAATGAGTTTTGCCGCGTCCGGTATATCCGCAGAGTCCAAGGGATCTCCCTCGGCGCAATCCCTTCGCGGCCAGAACAGCCTTCTGATTCCCTTCGTCTACTCGAAAGTTTTCAAACGTCTTGTTCTGCAAGCGCGGGAAGAGTCCGCTCACCTTCGCTGGTCGTAACCTTCTCAAGTCGTCGTCGGACAAGCTCGATATCTCGCTCCCCGCCTCGTTGAATCTTGTTTTCTGAACGGTTGTTTCCATTATTTTTTTCCTTCGGTGAAAAAAGACCTGTGTAACCTTGGAGAATTGAAAACTCTATCATGCCTATCGGATCGGGTACTCTCGAAAGCATCTTCAACTGTTGTTCAGCCGTCATCAGCACAAGTGATTTCCGTTTCTGGTGAAGATATTCATACCACTTATCCCAGGCAGAACGAAACGCATCATTGTCGAGAGAAGGAAAGTCGCTGACAAGCGACATAATCTTTTCTTTTATCTTCTTTACATTCTCTATATTCTTGATTGTGTCCTTCGGCTGTCCTCCGGGTGTCCTCTTACCTGTCCTCGTTTCTTTTTTGAGCGTACCATTTCCCTGAAATTCATTCCATTTTACGACGGTTATGAGAGATGAACGGCTGTCCGAAGACATGTCCAGATTTTCGAGTCTTTTCAAAAGTGCGATTTGATTGCGGAACGTGGACGGTCTCATACGGCATTCCTTTGAGCCGGTGAACCTTCCGCTAAGGAACTGTCCAGGCTTGAGAATTATTTCTTGCCCGTTCCACAATATCTTTTTTTCTTCGTGAGCGGCCTTCATCAAACACCAGCACCACACTTGCCAGAGATTTGCATTCTGGAACGTGACCGAATCAAGGCTCCGCCTATAGAGTTTAATCCATCCGCGTATCATGGCTCCGGTTCCTCTTCATTATCCGGCAAGCCCAGGAAGTCGATTCCCACACCAAGGCCGGGAACATCGAACGCGAGGAAAGAAACGGCCTCCTTGTTAAGCGCTTCCAGTATGGGACGGACATCTTTTTCCATCTCAGCCAGGATTTCGTCAACATCTTCCAGCCAGGTCTCGGTTCTCTTTGCTTTCTTTCTCATGGCTCAGTCTCCAAACTCTCGTTCACAGCCTCCATCAACGAGCTAAGGTCAAAGTCATCACTGCACATCATGGCATCGAACAAAAGAGCATGACAATCAATTAACACACCCTCGGACATTTCGAGATAGTCGATGATCTTCCGGCGAAGAGCTGCTTCAGCTTGCGTTCGCACTTTCATCCCGCGAAAATCCGACAGTGAATTTTCGATTGAGAGGATCAAGCTCCGGATGCCCTCGGCATAAAAGATGTCAATCATCGTAGACTTCCTCAGTGAAAAAATATGCCTGCCGTTGTTCAGCCTCTACTCGCGGGCGATAGGAGAGAGACGGCAGGCGGAAACTCTTTGGGAAACCCGCCTCAGAAGCTGAACAATTGAAGTTAAATGGGTGGGAAGAACGAGGGAAGGAACTTTACTTCCGAAAAAGCGGAACTTTAGTTCCGAATTTTCCGGCATTCCCGGATGAACCCGTCGATGCTCGCCTTGGAGGGGAACTTACCTTTGAATTCTCCAAAGACTTTTGAAGCCGCCTCGTACTGTTTCATGGTTTTGCACAGCTCACGGTATCGGTTCCGCATTTCATCAGGGTATTGTCTATGTGGCAGATATTGTCTTCCTCTCTTCTGTTTTTCGATTTTCTTTTGTGCTCTCATCAATCCCCGTTCCAGACCTCTTACATTATCCGCGTGTACAAAGGCGGCAAACTCAAGCAAGTCCTCGATGGGAAAAGTAACAAAGCTCAGAAAAGCCTCCTTACTCTTGTACAGCGCTCCGGCTTTGGCTTTCCAAATCCTTTCCGAAGATAACGGTTCGTCTTTTGGTTCCAGTGCATCTCTGAAGAGTAGCGTCACATCTTGACTAATATAGTTGTGAATTGCCTCGTGTGTTCCAGGTGCGTTGCCCTCTCTTTTAACTCTTTCAAGGGCGGCCTGCATTCCTGGTCTGGAAGTAGTTATCAGTTTATCAAGAAACTGGTTGAATATTCTCCGCGTCTCTTTATCGACAGCGTTCTGGACTTCCTCTTCGTTGAAGATTTCGTTTCGGCTATTCCACGTCATGGTGCACCCCCGGCAAACAAAAAATCCCGCTCTCGTGTGCTGACCGGTTGCCTCCGGTCCTCCGCATTATGCGGAAACGAAAGCGGGATTTGAATTGGATATGGCAATTTATTCAGCACGTTCTCGCTCTGAAATTTAGTCTGAGTTCGTCAGTTTCGCAACCGGATCAAGACTCTCTCGCAAGTTCACCGATAAGTTCTGTCACGAGTTTCATCTGGTACTGAAGTACGCCCGCCAGTTCCTTGATTGCTCTCTCTTTCTTTCTCTGTTTCGCTATCTTCTCGCCTGCCTCTACCGTGCATTCCCTTAGCTCCCTGAGTGCACGAGTCACCGGATGCTCTTGGTTTCCAGATGCCTCGTGCCCATGTGACTCTTCAAGCTTGTTCATGACTCAACCCTCCCGAAATAAGGCGCCCCTGTCTCGCCTGCGAGCCGTGTCCAGCGGCCTCTCCGATGGGCGGAGAACGAAACAGGGGCTGTGCTGTGATTTTTTCCTTGGACATATTCGCGGGTTTCGTGTGTCAACTCAATTTGTCTCTTCCACAAGTTTGCTGACGGAATCCCTCAAGTCATCCGGCTGCAAGTGCGAATATATCGCCGTCACATTCACGCTTGAATGTCCGAGCAGCTTCGACACCTGGTAAATCGAAACGCCTCTCTGAACAAGCCAGGATGCAAACGTATGTCGAAGACTGTGGAAGTTGAGTTTCGGATTCAGCTTCGTCCGCCTGACGTACTTCTTGAATCCTTGACTCACTTTATGCTGTCTTCCTGGTTCGCCCTCCATTGTGAAAACGAGACTGCCGAAAGTCCGATCCCTTCGACCTTGAAGGACCGCAGAAGCCCTGTCGTTTAGTGGAACGCTCCGAATCTTCTTGCTCTTCGTTATGTGCCCTCTGTTGTCCAGGACTATCGACTTCCTCTCAAGGTTCACCTGGTTCCATTCCAAAGTTAAAAGTTCCATTTGCCTCAGTCCGGTATTTACTGCGAACAGCACAAGGTCTTTCATATCCCGGCTGTCGATTTGTGCGAGCAGGACTTGGAACTCGGCTTCGCTGAAGAAGATAGGGAGCCTTTCCGGTACTCTCGGCTTCGGGATCTCCTTGCATGGATTCTCCAGAAGAAAATTATTCTTCACCGCCCAATTGAAGCAAGCTGAGAGATTGATATAATCTTTTCTCGCGGCATAGACGGACGTTTCCCGGATTCGCCTTGCGATATACTCAGCCAGTGCGTTCGGGCCAATCGTTTTCAAGTCAGCATTCCCGAAATGCTTTTCCAGTTGCCGGAAGGTTGTGATATAATCCGCAAGGGATTTCGGAGAGTGTCCGGGTTCAAACTGTCTCAGGAACTTGAATGAGAATTGCTGAATGTCAATAGTTTCCAGCTTTGACTCTTTCCGCCTCCTGAGTTCGTGCTGGAAATTGCTCAGGAATCTCAAGGCTTCGCTCTTCAGCTTCGCTCTGGTGGATATTTTCTTCAGCCTTCCATCTGTCTCAAAGTACAAGTAATAAATGCCGTTCTCGCGCTTTGACAGGTACATTTTGACCTCCTGACGGCATCTTCACTTACGGGAAAGTGGTGAGTAAATTGGTGAGTGGGATACTCACAAATTCGAGGGGAACACCAAAAACGGGGGGGATTGTAGCGGAATTTCAGCCAGTTTGTAGCGCTAACGGGAGTCGAACCCGTGTTTTCGCCTTGAGAGGGCGACGTCCTGGGCCACTAGACGATAGCGCCATTTGGGTGAGAATTATGAATTTTAAATTTTGAATTCTTAATCGGCTCCCACCTGCATCCGAGTTCAATTCAAAATTGAGAATTTAGAATTCAAAATTCTAAGAAAGCTGCCCGGCAAGGGCTCGAACCTTGACTTTCCTGATCCAGAGTCAGGCGTGTTGCCAATTACACCACCGGGCAATTTTATAAACGAACCTTGACTTTTCCCGCCAAGGGCGGGACGTGTTGCCAATTACACCACCGGGCAAAGCTGTAATCGGCAGATTCCGCTTGCTTCTGCGGGAACCGCAGTTAAAATTTAAGCTTTGCGTCCCAATTTCCAAAGGCATTCATTGAGAGATAGATCATCCGGGCCTTAAATTCGATCGAAGACAAACGTAAAGGCGGTGTCAGAAGATGAAAAACAGCAAACCCTCCCGACCACATTTGACCATGAAAAACGTGCCGGGCGCGCAGGCGCTCTTGATCCTCGCGTTCATCTTTGCTATTCAGTGCGTTTCACTCGGCGCCGTGAACGCCCAACAGAAAAATGTCGCCGCTATAATTACGACATTTAAACTGAGTGACGTCCGGTTGCTTTCGGGTCCGTTCAAGCATGCAATGGATATGGACGAAAAATATTTGCTGGCGCTGGACAAAGACAGACTTCTGGCGCCGTACCTCAAAGCAGCCGGACTTCAGCCGAAAGCTCCGCAGTATAAGGGCTGGGAATCAAGCCAGCTCTCCGGCGCCATACTCGGTCACTACCTCTCGGCTGCCTCCATGATGTACGCCGCAACCGGCGACACGATACTGAAAGACAGAGTCGACTATATCGTCGGCGAGCTGCAGAAATGCCAGGCGGCGCTCGGAACCGGTTACATCGGCGGCATACCTGACGGACCGGCCTTCTGGAAGAAAGTCGAAGGCGGAGAAATCGTCACACAGAATTTCAGCCTCGACAGCGTCTGGTCGCCATGGTACAACCTGCATAAAACATTTGCCGGCCTGCGCGATGCATATCGATATACGGGCAACGAACAGGCCAAAGAGGTGATGGAGAAATACGGAGACTGGGCAGTCGACTTTTCCAGCCACTTGACCGACTCCCAGTTCACACATATGCTCCGTTGCGAATACGGCGGCATGAATGAGGTGATGGCAGACCTCTACGAAATGACCGGCGAGAAAAGGTTTCTCGATCTTGCGAAGCGCTTCAACGACGAAGTGCTGTTCGCTCCCCTCGCCCAGGGCGTCGATTCGCTCGCCGGCAACCACGTGAACATGCAGATACCGAAGGTAATCGGCGCCGCAAAAGAATATGAGGTCGATGGCGATCGAACGATGCATAACATCGCAGAGTATTTCTGGCAGGAGGTCACACAGAGACGAACTTATATAAACGGCGAGATGGGAGACTACGAATATTTCGGCAAGCTCGGTGATCTTCCAGTCAACCGGGAAACCGGCGAGACGTGCAACGTCTACAACATGCTGAAGCTGACGCGCCATCTGATGGAATGGGATCCGAAAGACGATTATGCGGAATACTACGAGCGGGCGCTGTACAACGACATACTCGCTTCCCAGGATCCGGAGACCGGTATGGTGACTTATTTTATATCTCTCGAGCCGGGCTTCTTCAAGACTTTCAGCACACCGTACAATTCCTTCTGGTGCTGCGTCGGAACCGGAATGGAAAATCACTCCAAGTACGGGAAGTTCATCTATATGCACGGTGAGAATAGTTTGTATGTGAACCTGTTTATTCCGTCTGTGCTCCAGTGGAACGCGAAAGGACTGACGGTCCGGCAGGAAACGAGTTTTCCTGAGTCACAGGTAAGCACGCTGCATCTGAAATTGAAGCACAGCCAGAGTTTGACTCTGGAGATACGTCGTCCTGAATGGGCGGGAGCCGGTTTTGGGATCAAGGTGAACGGGCGGAGAATTGCGGCGACCGGAAAACCCGGCAGTTATGAGAGCGTAACGCGTACCTGGCACGACGGCGACAAAGTTGAAATCTCACTGCCCATGCGTCTGCGAGTCGAACCGATGGCCGACGACAGCAACAAAGTGGCGATAATGTACGGCCCTATCGTGCTGGCGGGCGAACTCGGCGGTTATGTCCCGCTTCCCTATGGAAAAGAGAACAATGAATTCTTCGACATGCCGGATGTCAGCGTTCCCGACCTCGCCAATACCGATAAACCTGCGACAAGATGGCTTAAGCCGGTGCCGGGTAAGCCGCTTCATTTCAAGACAGTCGGAGTCGGACGACCTAACGATGTGGAGCTGGCGCCTCTCTACGAAATAAACCACCAGCATTACACAGTCTACTGGAACACCGCGGCTGCAAAGTAAAACGGAAGTCTTATGTCCAATAAGGTATGGAAGAACAGACCGATTGCACTTCTGACTCTCGCAGTCTGCGCAATATTTCTCGGCAGCAGCGCGCGCGACCCGAACGATGAACCGGGGAGAAATCATACAGAAATCTCTTCCGGTCACACGAACAAGAGTCCTCGACTTGCAGTCAAGATCGGGAATTATTTTATGTATGCCCCCTGCGGCATATCCATCATCGTCAACGACGCCACGGCATTCGAGATACAGCCCGAATTTAAAGATCAGCCGGTCTGGGATGGAGAGGGCGACAACAATCATAAAGGGGCGGATGTGGCTTACATTTCGCCGGGAACGACGTCGCCGGACTTCTCGTATGTGCAATCGATGTTCGAACACGACGGCGCGACACTAACTTTCACGTGGGGCCGTGTGGATTCTACGGCAGTCGTCGGCACACTATGGTCCGACAAGTCGGTCGACCTGACATTGAACCTTCCTGCGGCGACATGGCCGAACTTTCACGCGATCTACAAAGCAGTTGCGGATGGCGTAAGCGGCTACGGAATCACGGCGGAAGGCGAATACATTCCATTCCGATTTTTTTGCGATCCGAAGCCCGCCGACGTACAAGCCGATCTTACACCGGGCGCGGAAATGATCCTCAGCCTGACGCCCGATCACCCGACAAGATTCGTTTCCGGTGTGGGAGCGGGCCCACTGCCGGAATTGAAGGACGTGAAATCGCTGCTCGACGCGGCGAAGGAACGATATGAAACATTCCATCTCACCTCCAGCGGTACATGGGGAAATTTCCTCGCCGCGATTCCCGATAACCTGAATTTCAGCCGGTTGTACAGCAGCGACAACGGCAGAGTAGTTCACATCGTCGGCCGGGGATGGTGGATCGGCAGGCGTGATCCGAACATCTTCCCATATTTCGCGTGGGACAGCTTCTTCAACGGGATTCTTGCGTGCCAGGAAGATCCCAAGGGTGCACGCAATACAATTCGAGCAGTTCTCTCCTTCCAGACGCCGGACGGATTTATCCCGCTCGATTCCCATTGGAGCGACAACGGCGCGTACGTGACGATGGACCGGTCGGATCCGCCGGTCGGCGCGCTGGCGGTCTGGAAGATGAACCAGCGCTGGCCGGACAAATCATTCCTGGCCGAGGTGTATCCTCATCTTGTCAAATGGCACGAGTGGTGGATGAAAGCGCGGGATGGGAACCATGACGGCCTCCTCGAGTGGGGGTCCGAAAAGAAATTCAAACAGGGTGCTATGTGGGAGACCGGCTGGGACGACAACGTCGAGTACGACAGGGCGCACATGGTCGGAACGACTTTGAATGCCGACGCGGTCGATCTGAACTCGTTGTATTCCATGGATGCAGAGTACCTCGGGAAGATCGCCGCTGCACTCGGAAAAACGGAAGATGCCCGGCGTTTCGAAGAAGAACACGGGGAAATGAACAGGCGAATCAACGAACATTTGTGGAACGCAAAGCTGGGAATGTACTGC
>JAJYJD010000129.1 GCA_021789755.1 Bacteroidota bacterium | reverse complement strand
GGTCGGCGAGGTCAGAGAATAATCATAAGTACCGAAAGCCTTATCGTACACCACCATCCCGTTCCTCGCCACGAGAAGTTCCGCGCCCGGAAACGCGCTGTCAGCGATCCAGTAATTTATGGTCGAGTCGAGTTTCTCCAATCTACTGCGCGAGAACCCAGCTTCCTGGGGCGTCGCAAACCGGAGGCTTGTTTGAGGTAAGTCAATACCCTGGCCGTACTGCGCAACGCCGGGAATTGTAATCGGGAGTTTTCCACTTACATTGATCTCACCGAACAACGCCTGCACAGCAGCCTCCACCGAAACCCTCATTGCTCCGTATGCACATAGGTATGCCGTCACATTCGGCACACTCCGGAGAAGATATGGATTTCCGAAAGAGACCATTACGACGGGCTTGCCCGAACCTGTCACCCTGTCAAGAAAATTCTGGACTTGTGGTGTGAAGTCAATTGTCCCGGTACCGGAGCGCCATTGAATGTAAGCCGGGATCAGGACGAGGCTCGATGCATCCACGGCTTTCAATGCATTATCGAAATCAAGCTCGTTTGAAGTCGGATTGATCTGGATAAAGCTTACGTTCTCATATCTTTTCAGAAGTTCCTGTCTGAAGTCAGCGGCTACGAACGGGTCGCCGTTGTCTGAAATTACCAGGCACAATATGCGTGCCGGCTGGTGGTATTGGAGGGGCAGGACGTTGCTGTCGTTTTTGACTATGGTGATAGACCTGCGTGCCGCGTGCTCCGCAAGGAGATCATGGTTTTCCGTGCCGACGACTTTGTAAATGTCGTCGACATTGACGAGTCTTGCCCTGTTCAAACCGAGCTCTGACTTTATCTCCAGTATTTTGCGGACGGCGTCGTCAATTCTCGACCGGCTGATCTTGCCTTCCTTGACCGCCTCTACAATCGTCTTTATGGCGATGCCGTTGTCAGGAGGCATCAGGAGGACGTCGGTCCCGGCGTTGACTGCCCGGATTGCCTCGTCTCCGTCTGTGAATCCCTTCGTAACGCCTCTCATGGTCAGCGCATCGGTGACGACGAGGCCGTGAAAATCCAGCGAATCTTTGAGCAAACCGGTAGTTATGGTATTAGAGAGAGTCCCCGGGACGCCGGCTTCGCTGTCTATTTTGGGGAAGGCGATATGTGCTACCATGACTGACTTTACACCGGCGGCTATGTCGGCGCGGAAGGGAACAAGCTCCAATGTGTCGAGGCGCTGGAGGCTGTAGTCGACTACCGGCAACCCAAGGTGAGAGTCTACCTGCGTATCACCATGACCCGGGAAATGCTTTGCAGTGGCGATAGCCCCCTCGCTTTGGACGCCTTTCACGAACGCAGAAGCCAGGCTGGCGACGAGTTTCGGATTCTCTCCGAAAGAGCGGACGTTGATGATCGGATTTTCTGGATTGTCGTTCACGTCAGACACCGGCGCGTAGACCTGACCGACACCGACCGCACGAGATTCTTTTCCGACAACCCTGCCGATTTCGTATACGAGTGATGAGTCCCTCGTTGCACCGAGCGCCATGTTGCTCGGGAACGATATACCTCCCTGAAGCCGCATTCCCAGGCCGTTCTCATAATCAGAGGATATAAGGAGCGGGACATCGGCAAGCTTCTGAAGTCTGTTGAGAAGCATAGCCTGCTCATAGATGTTGCCGAGTGAAACCACGATGCCGCCGACTTTCTCGTCGCGTACCATGTGAACGAGATCGAGATATTTCGGATCGTTGTAACTCAGGTATCTGGTCAGGGAATAAGGCACAATCATCTGAGCTACTTTGTCTCGAAGCGAGAGCGAATTGAAGACGCTGTCGACCCACTGCCTGTCGATTGTCCAATTATACTGAAAGGCATCATCTATCGAGTAAGACTCGGGAGAAGCTCCTTCTTTTCCGTAAAGACCGACTGTCCGGGATGGGCCCGAAACTTCCGATGTCGATCGGTTTGTCGCGGCGCAGCCGATGGAGAAAACCGCTGTCAGGGCGATGTAGAAAGAAATCCTTCCCAGTCGGGAGAGGTTAGTGGATCTGGTGATCATGTGTTGTTGGCTCCTTTCATTGCGAGTAAAGCTGCGCCGACCGCAGCGGACTGCTCCGGCCGGCAAATGTTCATTGCCGGAAATTCCCGGGAAATTAGATTGGTGAGTTTGGTGACAAGTGCGTTCTCGTGAGATATGATACTCCCCATGAACGCGATCGGTATTTCGGTGCCGGCTGCTGAGACAGCTGTCCTGACGTGTAACAGCAATTCGTTCGCCGCCTCCTGGACTATGGAGAGAGCGACTTCATCGCCTTCATTTGCCGCGTCAAGGACAAGCCGGGCGACGGATGCGATGTCGAAGTTCTCGTGATAAACCTTCAGGACCAGTGACTGGGGCGATTCAACGTTCAGCCTTTGATTGAACAGCTCTGAGATTCTTGTTTTCTTCCCGCGGCCGTCGTACTCTTTGACGTAAGCACCCAACCCGGCCTTACCGATGGCATAGCCGCTACCCTCGTCCCCGATAAATCGTCCCCACCCTCCGGCCCTCGAAACGGCTCCCCGGTTGTTTTTGGCAAGCAGGATCGATCCGGTACCGCTTATTAAAATCATTCCGGCTTTGCCGGGGAAAGCGCCTTCAAGGGCTGCGAGCGCATCGCTCTCCACGCCAATCCATGGAACCGGGAGACTGTTATTTCGAAGGTATTCCTCAAAACCTTTCCTCATCCGGTCCTGGTCGCCTTTCCGGCCTGCGCCGGTCAATCCGAGGAAGACTCCTCTGATGTCGGCAAATTCCAGCGTGGTTTCTGCAAGTGATTCTTTCGCTACGTCTATGATATTCTTCGACGCTTCCCGAATTCCAATTATCTGGAAATTCGAGGGGCCGCCGGTTGTCTCCGTCAGGATCTCGCCCTTTGAGTTGATTATGGCTCCGGAGGTTTTCGTCGCACCTCCGTCGAAGCCGATAAAATATCTGTCAGATGTCACAGTAATCCCGTAAACGTTTCAAAAGCCTTTCTACCACAATTGATACATGAGATATTTTTTAATGGGTCTCTTTTTTTCCGGGGACATATAGATCGAAGAGGGTGTCTTCACTCGGATCTGAATTCAGGTATTCCACCATTTCAAGATTCCATAATCCCTCAATTATCACTTCATCATGACCATCTTTTTTGCCGAGGAATAGCTCCCGGCAATGATGCGATAGAAATATACTCCGCTCGGCAAGTTGGGTGCGTTAAAGGTGACTCCGTGGTATCCGGCATCCTGTCTTTCGTTTACAAGTGTCGCCACCTCTCTGCCAAGTACGTCATACACCTTCAAGACCACGAGCCCGGGACTACGAACCTCGTACCCGATCACAGTCGTCGGGTTGAACGGGTTGGGATAGTTCTGCAGAAGTCTGAATGAGGCTGGAATTCCCGCAGCGAGGGAGCGGATGCCTGTCACCTTTCCGTTCAACTGGATATCGTCAACATATATAACACCTCCGTCAAAAAGTGCCGAGTTCAGGCGCTTAATTGCAAACCCCTTCAGGATATCTGTCGATTGATCTGAGCCGTTGTGCCACATCCCGATGTATTTGTATCCGTACCAATCGATGGTATCAATCGGCACGAGCTGCTCCGGGCCGTTGGCTCCCGCAGTTGAAGAACCGAAAATAAAGTCGAGTTCGTTCCGGCTGTTGTCTCCGAAAATCCACATGCCTACGGAAGACGTTTTGGAAACATCGAAGCCCTGTGAATTTTCTTCCGCGCAGACGGCGGCGGCAGAATCGAACTGGTACTGCAGGATGCCGGCTCCGTTTCCGTCATAAGACCTGTAGCCGATATTAAAGCTCGAGGAGGATGGGTCAACTCCGGATGTGTTTGAACTTGCAGACGGCTGAATCCAGCTGCCGAGCGAAGTTTCGAAATCTTCGATGATATTTCCGCCGGTTGCCTCGGAGGAATCGACGGTGAAGGAGATTGAGTACGGCGTTTTGCTGGAAACGTTGTAGTAATCCACAAGTCCGGCTGCCAGAGTGACGTGATATTTCATTCCCGGGATGAGGGGCGACGAGGCGCGTACTGCTATCAGAGTCAAGTTATTTGTCGTCGTCTGGAGCTTGTCTTTTGAAAACGCCACGCTTTTCCCCGTCGAGTCGGTAAAACTTATCATGGAAGGGCTGAAGGAGCTTAACAGGATCGGCTGGTCCAGGATGAATTCTATGTAAGCCTTGGAAACAGAAGTCCCGCCGTTGTGCGGCGATGCAGCAATCACGGAGGCGCCCGTCGTGTCTTTAGGGACGGTGCTGAATGTTAACGAATAAGGTTTGTCCAGCATCAGGCCGTTCAATGCTCTTGCGGAAGAATCAATCTTGATTTCGTATGTTGTCGACCAGGCGAGAAGCGTCCCGGGGTGCGATATGGTCAGCTGTGTGTAGGATTGATCGAATGACAGACTTACGGGAAGATTCGGAGTGATCGTGAGGGCAGAATCGACAGACGCTGTGTCCATAGGTGTATTGAATGTGATGACCGGATTGGAGTACGCGGGATAGCTCGAGTCGCCGGATGACGGCGCAGTAGCAGCGATGAACGGTCTGGTCGTGTCGTAGGAGTGAATCAGGTCGAAGTAGTGATGCCACTTCCAGTACTTGCCCGGGTCGGTGTGGTTGTTACACGTCGCGTAGTCCGTGCCGACATACTGTACGTAACTGTAGAAGGGTATGAGATTGAACCAGGTATATGTCCAGGCGTCGTGGCCGAATATGTGGAGTGAGTCTTCGGGAATTTTGAATTTGTCGCACAGATACTGAGTGAGATGCGCGGAAGACTCATACATGGTCTCCGTAAAATATTTACCTGTAGAGTCGGTAACATATCCCTCATGTTCTATGCTGAGTGTAATCGGGTTCCAGCACCTGACACCCCAGGCCATGTCGGCATCGTGGACAAGCTGGTCGATATAACCGTCCTGGCTTCTGATAATGTAATGCGAGCTTGCCAGCGCGGCGGGATTCTGAAGCCACGATACGCTCGCATCGAATGGACCCTCGGTATCGTGCACGATTACGAATACAACGGGTGCGCCGTTCCGGGAACCGTAATTAGGACTGCCCACCCAATTCGCACCCGGGTAATCCGCCATACCGCCGGTCACGCTCAACAGACGGGCGTTCGCTTTTTGTGGTGAACTTTGTTTTGTCCTGAATCCATGCTCTTTGACTGAATTCGGAAAATTGTCAAGATTGACTTTCATCGGAGGAATGACTATTCCGTTCCGGTCGACTCCCATCTGGAGATACTGTAGTGTATGATAGGCGAATTCCAACGCGATCTCCCACTGGGGAATTCCGCTGAAACGTGCGATTACATTTGCCCAGGATGAAGGATCGCCAGTAACGATCAACGAGTCTTTGTTGGTCTCATCCCTGTACCTCGAGAGAAGGGCCGCTGCGCCTCTGATATTTTGGAAGACATCGTCCTTCAGCGAATCCGGTGCCATGCCGATTAACTTCGCGGCACTATCCAGAGAATGACCGAACCAATTGTCGTCCCTGAGGCCCATCACGCCGAAAACCGGCGGCTGCACGGCAGGGGAACGGTTTGCGAGTTCCTCAGGTGTGCAGGTAATTTGCGTCCACCTTGTCTGGACATAGCCTATCGCCTCGAGTACCGGCAAAGGAACGTCGAATTCCTTGGCTGCGGATTGGAAGTAGTTCCGACACTCGTCGGGAGTCTGAGCGTAACCCCTGACACAAAACAGTAATGCGATAAATAGTAGGGTCGTTTTCAAATAGCACCTTTAGTTTGCATGGCACGTGACAGATAATAAGTAGCAGGAAGTAAGTAGTAAATAGTAAGGAGTAGGTAAAGGAACCGGTGAAGCGGTGACCGGGAGAAGCGGTGATTCACGAGATAGGATTGTCGGCTCATTACTTGCGGATCGATCATTTGTCAGCTTCATCGATCATTCTGACGATTTGGCCAATTATCTGGTCAATATCCGTATCGAGCGTCTTAGGTTCCTTCTCGTCGAGGCATTTGCACCTGAAGGCAGATTCAAGCCAGACCTGGGCTTCTCCCGCTTCAGTTTCTGAGTCGCTCAGCTTTGAAATGAATGCCGCCTTGTAATGACGTTTTCTCCAGCCTTCGCTGAGGTTTGCGCACGCTGATCTGGAGGAACGGCGAATCTGATCAACCATTGAGTATCTTTCCTCCGCAGGAAATCTTTTCGTCAACTCGAAAATTTCCATTGCTGCATCCATGGAGTTCCCTGTATATGTGAAATTCTTTGCGGCTGTTGATCCTTTCACCATTTTCTCCTTCAACCTATCACCGTCCGCCATTTCCCGTCAATTCATCGACAGTTAGACTGTAATCGAACCTGTTGAAATATATATTATGCGTCGCGGTTTCGAGCTCGCCTCTTTGGAAGTCCACATTGTCCGACCGGAAATATTTTTTCGGAGGCACAAGCTGCTGGTTGTTGTCGGAGTTTGCGGACATGCGGTACTGATCGAGGCCGCCGAAATAGAAGTCGCGCACCTCTTTACGCTCTGAGCTTGTAAGAGTCGTCATATACTGCGTGGAAAGAATCCCCATGTAAGGGTCGACGGGAACCCAGCCGTAGGGAAGGATGTAGATTTCGGTCCAGTCATGTATGTCCTTCCCGCCGGGCATGAAGTACCAACCGGATTGCCATCTGGCAGGAATTCCGTTGTACCGGCAGAGAGTAATGAACAGCATCGCTTCCTGTCCGCAGTCGCCGTAACGCTTGTCCAGACAGTAACCGCTGATGTTGTTTATCGTCGAGTACTCTCTCGCGAAACTGTACTGAATGTTGTGGGCAATCCAATCGTAGATTCGTTTTGCCTTTGTCAGTGGATTGGTGGCCTTACCCACAATCTCCTGGGATAGCTTCCTGATTTTACCGGTGAAAACCATGTTGGGGGTCTGTTTGGTGAATTTTACGTAGATGCTGTCCGATCTGTTGTACGTGGCCACCCTGCGCGGGTCGAGCGTGAAGTGAACTCCGTAAGTCTGGTAGGTATAGTCGACGAAGAACCTGGCACCGCCGTCGCTGTCTGCAGGCTGCTCCATATAAACCGATCTGATCGGACTGTTCTCCGGTGCGATCGCGACGGGTTTACTGGACGAGCGGACGAGATTGAAACCCAGCTGATACGGAAATCTCCTTGGGATAGGAAGCCACGCTCTCACCGTGTTCCCGGGTCTCACCGTCCCCGAGTCGACGTTTATTGCCATCTTCATTTCGAATCTTTTCGGAAGTACATAAGGCGTATGCAGGCTATCTGACGCTCTTTCTATGGAGATGCAGTTGTTCAGTGTGTAGAGATTGTGTGCACGCTGATCCACAGGCGGGATTCTTCTGACGGCTATCTCGGGATAACGGAAGAACAAATTGCTCCTGCTCGCACTCACGAACCTGAGCGTGTCGTCGATCACCCGTGAATCGAATTTACCTTCGCGCATCCAGCGATGAAATTCTTTGAGTGTAACATCCCGGATGCCCTTCTGCAGCTGCGAGAAAAGCTCATCGCTCGTCAGAGAGTAATCAATTCGAATCCGCCGCATCCGTTCGATTTGAAACAGAAACTGCTCCTTTTGTCGGGGCGAGAGCCGTGCAGCACTGCCTTCCAGAGCCTTCTTTAGTAATGCGGCAGCCTCTGCAAATTTGCCACGGTCTTCGAGTCGCATGGCGGCCGAGTAAATTCGGTTCTGGGCGAAAGCCCCGGTCGGCACGTATATCAACAGTGTGCTCAAGAGAATCGCGATGGCCGTACCTATTGCATACTTTGATCTCATAGTTCACCTTTCTGAAACAAAAGACGTCGTTACAAACGTGTGGTCTTTCCTTTTCTCGGCGGCTTCTGGAAGAAGGAGCACTAGAATAGGAATGAATCTAGGCCTGGCTCATCCTGGTCAGCCGGCGCTCTTTATACCGTGGCAGACGCGCTTAAATTTCGACGATTACTTCAAAATCATCATCTTCTTTGTTGACGTGTATGTCCCGGCTTTCAGTGTGTAGAAGTAAACTCCGCTCGCGAGTCCGCTCGCATCGAAGTAAACCGTGTGAGGACCGGCGTTCTGATCCTGGTCAACCAGCGTTGCGACCTCTCTTCCGAGAACGTCATATACTTTCAAGACGACCCGGCCGGAGGCTGAAAGTTCATAGTTGATCGCTGTCGAAGGATTGAACGGATTTGGATAATTCTGGTGGAGACTGTAGCTCACGGGTTCGCCGGTCTCTTGCCGAACAGAGGTCGGTGCCCACGCGGACGTGTACTCGCTCCAAACGTAAGGCGAGTCTATCTGACTGTATTCCCAGAGACTGACTCCGGCATAGTTGTATGTCTTCTGCGAGAGATCGCAGAAGCCCGTGATGTCGCCGGGTTCGACGTCGTTGCTGTAACCGAAGTACTCTCCCTGACCGAGAGGCATGATCGGTTTAGCCGCCTCAGTGTCTCCCTGACTTACCCAGGTCTGTGTAGCCGAGGTGAACTGACTGCTCATCAGATAGAGCTCATTTTGCGGTGTCGTCGGTCTTGCCGCCCAGTATGTCTGCGGCATATTTACGTTGACTCCGCCGAGGAATGCCGTCCAGGGAAATGTCGAATGCCCGTTGATGCGTGCCCAAGCCGTAAGTCCCAGAAAGCTGTTCGGATGATATGCTCTGATGGTGTCAAGATACGCAGTTGCCGCCGCCACACGATTCGCAAGCGTATCGTATTGTATTTCCGCATCGATGATGAGACCGTCGATGTTCTTCACGTCAAGCGTCAAGTTCGCGACATCTGATTCGGTTGGCCCCGAAGAGTTCCAGTGATGAGGGACCCCGTAAACATATTGGAAAGCGAATATCTTTATTCCATTTTGGTGGAAAATGCTTACAACGCTGTCCATGCTGCCGTAAGCGGGGGTTGCCCAATTGTAAAGCGAGTGGTTGGGGCTGTTGTAGTAGCTGTCGCCATCGCCCATTTTTATAACGATCCAGGACACACCGACGCTTTTGAGCTTTGATATCACCGCACTGAGGTTTCCCCCGTCCGCGCTCCATAACTTCCAGATATACATTCCTTTTGCCTGAATCGGCAGCGAGTCTGGTGCGGATATCTGTCCGGCGATTGCGTGTGGGAGAAATATGGACGCCATCAGTGCGAATGAAGCGATAATTCCGAGAGCCTTCTGTCTCATCATGACGTTTCCGTTCTTGTTCACCTGTCTATTCGGAAGGAGGTGACGAGCTGGTTAAACTGCTGCACCGCCGTGTTT
>JAJYJD010000128.1 GCA_021789755.1 Bacteroidota bacterium | reverse complement strand
GAATTAAAGGGAGGGTGATCCGGCTGGCAAGACGCATATTTACTCTAACCATCATCACACAAGCAGGCCCGCGGTTTTGAGAATCGACTTCATGTCCTCCCGTTCACGATCGCCGAGGGGAGCGAGCGGACTCCTCGGTTCGCCTCCGAAATAGCCGAGCATGTCGAGAGCGGCTTTCAAACCAGGCACGCCGTATTTCGAAGTCACCGCCTTGTTCGCGGGAATCAGTTTCTTCTGCAGTTTAGAGGCTTCTTCATGTTTGCCCTCGTCAAAAAGATTCTGCAGCTCAACGCATTCGTCGGGAGCTATATTCGCCAGCGCGAGTATTCCGCCCTTAGCTCCCGCAGCGAGACCCGGATAAAGCACGGATGCCGTACCGACAATGACCGAAAAATCAGCCGGCACCGACGCGATAATTTCAGCGGTCTGCGCCGAGTTCTCAGAGCTGTTTTTCAAACCGACAATGTTCTTATGCTTCGCGAGCTGGGAAACAGCCGCGGCCTGTATGTCGACTCCGGTAAACTTTGGAACATTATATATGACAACCGGGATCTTGACGCCGTCCGAGACTTCCGTGTAATATCTCACGAAGGCCGCGCCATTCATTTCACTCTTATAAAAAGAAGGTGTGAGCACGAGCGCGTAATCCGCGCCGCGGGCGGCTGCATCGTTCGACAACGATATGGTCTCTCTGATCGAATCCGAACCGGTCCCGGCCAGAAGCATCTTGCCCCCGGCGAGACTCTTCTTCACGGTCTCGACGACTTTCAGCTTCTCATCCCGTGTGAGAAACGCGCTCTCGCCGTTGGAACCCATCACGACGTAGCCGCTGAGACCGGTCCGGTTCCAGCGCTTGATGTTGTCCGCGAGTTTATCGTAAGCCACTTCGCCGTTTACGAACGGAGTGGTGACGGGCGGCATAATCCCTTTGATCAAAGCGATGCCTCATCTTTCATAATAGGGAAGCGTTTCAAAGAATAAGTTCCAAACACCAACTTCCAAGTTCCAAGCAATGAACTAATTCCAAAATCAAAAGACAAATGTTTGCGGTTTTAATGTTTTTCTTTGCGCTTCGCTTCTTGTTTGGAGCTTGTGGGTTGGAACCTGGAGCTTCATAACCAACAAATAGCAACCGCGGTTCATCATCTCGTCAAAATGTTTCTCACCACAAATCCCACATTCGCGGGCCTTTCGGCGAGGCGGCGCATGTACCACCTGTACCACGCCTTGCCGTAACTGATCAGGACGCGGAGGTCGTATCCTTCCCGCGCGAGACGTTTCTGTTCGGCAGTCTTTATGCCGTACAGCATCTGGATCTCGATCTTCTCCTTCGGCAACCCCATGTCGCCGGCGGCTTTAATTATTTTTCCGTGCAGGACAGTGTCGTGTGTGCCGAAGGCGGCGCGTACGCCGTTGTCGCGGATTCCTTTCAGAAGCATCGTCGAAACTTCATAGTAATTCTTGTCCACATCGCTCTTATCCGGGAAGGCTATGTCCGAGGGCTCGTTGTATGCACCCTTGACGAGACGAATAAGCGGCGAGATGTTGAGAAGACCCTCGACATCCTTCTTCGTGCGCCGGAGATACGACTGAAGGCAGACGCCTGCATTGGAATAATCCTTCTTTACTTTCCTGTACAGCTCGAGTGTCGGGTCGACGTAGCTGCTCCGTTCCATATCGATCCACACGACGTTGTTCAGCTCCCGCGCCCTCGACGCGAGCGCCTTGAAGTTCTCATAAGCGTGATCGGCGGAGAGGTCGAGACCGAGCTGTGTCAGCTTGACAGACACTTCAATGTTCAGTTTCTCCCGAGATATCTTGTCGAGAAGTGCCAGATAATGATCGCGAACGCTCGTCGCCTCCGAAAGGTCTGTGATGCTTTCACCAAGATAGGTGAAGACGGTCGGAATTCTCTCGCTCTGAAAGAGCCGGGCCGCGCCGATCGCGTCATCGAGATCCTCGCCCGGCATAAACCGCTTGAGTGCCTTACGAACGAAGCGGTAGTTCGGGACGTGCTTGAGAAGATATGGGTTTTCGGATGCCCAGAGAAGAACATTTCGCGAGAGTCCCATTCGTGCTGCTCCTGTTTTCGGTAATTAATGGATGAAGCGTGAAGCGAGGTTCGCGTTCGGGATGCACCTCCAAAAATAGCGGAGGAAAGACATCAACCTTCAAAGATACAGCGCCCGGTTTATATTTCGCGCAGACCAATCTAATACTCCCGGCTGAATTTTTCGATACCCTCGTGACGCATCGCTTTCAGCAAGAATCGGGTTTCACAGCGAATCGACAACATGTAAATTTGCTACATAACGTGGAGGATGAATGACAGACTATGAGAGAATAGCGAGAGCGATTTCCTATATAAATGCGCATTTCAGGGAGCAGCCCGATCTTGAACGCGTAGCGGGTGAAGTGCATCTAAGCCCATTTCATTTCCAGCGGCTATTCAGAAAGTGGGCGGGCGTCAGCCCGAAGAAGTTTCTCGAATACATCAGCGTCGAACGCGCTAAAAGGCTTCTGCGGGACAACGCGTCGCTCTCGGAGACGGCATTCGACACGGGACTTTCGGGAACCGGACGGCTCCACGATCTCTTCATTAAAATCGAGGGAATGACTCCCGGCGAATTCAAGAACGGCGGAGAGAACCTGGTCATTAATTTCAGCTTCTCCCGGACACCCTTCGGAAAGATAATCGCTGCATCCACCGGGAAGGGAATTTGCCATCTCGCATTTTCAGAAAATGAAGAGGACGCAGTGCGCCGGTTGCGCCGCAGATTCCCCAACGCCTCGTTCAAAAGAAAACGCGATGAGTTCCAGAGTGAAACCCTCCGGATATTCGAGTCGGACTGGAGCGACATTCCTAAAATCAAGCTTCACCTGAAGGGAACTCCGTTCCAGATCAAAGTGTGGGAGACGCTTCTGAAAATACCGGTCGGAGGGATCAGCACATACGCCCGTGTGGCAAAAGCGATCGGCCGTCCATCGGCTTCGCGGGCCGTCGGCGCGGCGATCGGCAGCAATCCGGTCGCGTATCTCATCCCGTGTCACAGGGTCATCCTTTCGACGGGTGTCATCGGTGAATACCACTGGGGAGACGCGCGGAAGGCGGCGATCATCGGGTGGGAAGCCGCAAAAGTTCTCGGCGAAGGCTGAGGTCGGCCCGGCGATCCCGTGTCCTCCCCTGCGGCGTGCAACAGTTGAAATGCGCGGTATCTTTTCTTATTCTCATACATTAAAGGCAATCCCAAACATGAAAAGGTCCTGCAAATGTACGTACCGGCATACTTCAAAATAGACGACTGGCCGGAGGTCATCCGGTTCATACGTGAGAATCCACTGGCAACGCTCATCAGCCGAGGAGAAGAAAACCCGGTCGCAACGCATATTCCGCTGGAGCTCGAAGCGGCGGGCGCCGGCAGGACGATCCTTTCAGGACACATGGCGAAGGGAAATCCTCATTGGAAATTGTTCGAGGATCAGCCGCAGGCTCTGGCAATTTTCCTTTCCCCCATCCAACATTATATTTCATCTTCATGGTACAACCGTCCGAACGTTCCGACATGGAATTACATGAGCGTGCACGTGTACGGCAGGCTCAGGATAGTGGAAGGCGAAGCGTTGAGGAAATCGCTTGAGAGAATGACACATCACCACGAGCAGATTTCCTCTCGTCCGTTGACACCGGATGTCCTTCATAGCGAAATCGAAAAACAGATCGGAGGGATAGTCGGCTTCGAGATAGACATAGAAAGAGTCGAGGCAGCTTACAAGATGAGCCAGAACAGAAATGACGAGGACTACGCCAATATCATCAAGGAATTGAAGAAGCTTGACGACTATAACGCGAGGATGGTCGCGAAAAAGATGTCGGAAATCAGAAGAATCGATTAGAGAGAGAACCGGTGCAGCTGACCGAAATTATAGGATTCGCGGCCGCGATATTCACGACGCTGGCGTATGTTCCGCAGTTCATGAAGGTTTGGAGAAGCCGTTCGGCGAAAGACGTGAGCTTGAGAATGTACCTGATGATGTGCACGGGTGTGTTCCTGTGGCTCGTCTTCGGGATCAGGCTCCGTTCCTTGCCGATAATACTTGCGAACGGTGTTACACTGGTTCTCACGCTCGCGATACTGGGGCTGAAGATAAGACACAAATAGACCCCTCCAGGAAATCACCGCAAACCCTGCGAAAGCTTGACATGCAAAACATCGAAGAGATTTTATCCGACGAGATTTCACTCGACCCCGACGATTGGGAATCGTTCCGCAAGCTAGGTCACCACATGATCGACGACATGATGGATCATCTGCGGAATATTCGGAGCGAACCATCGTGGAGAAAGATTCCGGAAGGGACAAAGAAATTCCTGAAGGGCGGGATCCCTCAAATGCCCGAAAGCATCGCCGAAATCTACGACGAATTCAAGAAGCACATATTTCCCTATCCCAGCGGAAATATGCATCCACGGTTTTGGGCCTGGGTGCAGGGAACCGGAACGCCGTTCGGTGTTCTCGCCGAGATGCTAGCGGCAACGATGAACCCCAACACCGCCATCGGTGAGCACTCGGCGATGTACGTCGAGCAACAGGTGCTCGACTGGTGCAAGGAGATGTTGAATTACCCGATGACATCTTCAGGAATCCTTGTGAGCGGCGGTTCGATGGCAAACATCACCGCTCTCGTGGTAGCGCGGAATCATCAATCCGGAAGGAATGTGCGCAAAGAGGGCGTGCGAGCCGCGAACGGAAGGATGGTTCTTTATTGCTCGACCGAGACACACAGCTGCATCGAGAAAGCCGCAGAGGTAATGGGAATAGGATCCGATTCCGTGAGAAAGATCGGTGTGGATGAAAATTATCGGATCAGACTAACCGAGCTTGCAGCCGCGATTGAATCCGATATCGCCGCGTGCAATACGCCATTCTGTGTCGTCGGAAACGCCGGGACGGTAAACACGGGAGCAATAGATCCTCTCGATGATCTTCTTTCAATCTCCAGAAAATACAATCTCTGGTTTCATATCGACGGCGCGTTCGGCGCGCTGGCCAAGATGGTCCCGGAATACAAGCACAGTCTCAAAGCGATTGAAGAAGCAGACAGCGTCGCTTTCGACCTGCACAAGTGGATGTACATGCCGTTCGAAGTCGGCTGTGTCTTGATAAAGAATGCCGGCGCACACAGAAAAGCATTCGCCGTGGAAGCAAATTACCTGCTGAACCACGAAGGAGGCCTGGCCGCAGGCCCGGACCCGATGGGGAATTATGGGCTCGAACTTTCGCGGGGGTTCAAGGCGCTCAAAGTCTGGATGTCGCTGAAGGAACACGGAATTCAGAAATACGCCTCGGCGATCCGACAGAACATCGCGCAGGCTTTCTACCTGGGTGAGCTCATCGGGAAGGAGAAAAATCTGGAACTCCTGACACCGGTGAGTATGAATGTTGTCTGCTTCCGCTACAGGAGAGACGGATTATTCACCGAACAACTCAACCGGCTCAACAAGGAAATCGTTATGGCTCTTCAGGAACGGGGCATCGCTTCGCCGTCATCGACGATACTTGGCGGCAGGTACGCGATACGTGTCGCGAACACAAACCACCGGAGCCGTAAAGAAGATTTCGAAGTACTGATCAGAGAAACGATCAGAATAGGCGATGGACTGCAAATACAGCAGAAAGTAGTCCCGCCACATTGATCATCCCCGGATTTATCTCGCCGGCATCATTCCTGAGATTCGTTATCCGGACCCGGATGCAACACGTTTCCGGATACTCCTGCGGGAATGCGGACGAAGCTGGCGCACTTGCGATGAAAACGGCAACCACGACTCTCATTCTTTTCTCCGAACGAATGGTTCTCCCCGGCGCTGTGATCCGCACGAAATGTGTCGGGAGATGATGCTGGAGACCGAAGCTAACCGGTTATTTCAGCAACACGCTCAGCGCCGAGCCGATGTAGTAAGGCCAGATGACTATCGCGAGCACGCCTTGCCAGAACATTAGTTTCAGAAAACCGATAGTGAACAGCCAACCGATTACCCAGATTACGCCGAAGCTGGAATTCTCGATCTTAATCTTTTCCATTGTTCAACCTCCTGACGCTTTTCCCTGACATCTAACGCTGCCCGCCCGGGCAACATCGCTCTGATCACGCCCGGTTCACGGCCCGTTAATTCCGATAAATTATCCCCCGCGGCTCTGATAAACAACAAATGAAGGAGGCCGGGGCTTACTGACGCCTTCTCTCCCTACTTCAGGTACTCGGGCAGTTCAGCGATGCTCGTAATGACCGCATCCGGAATCACCGTGGAATCTTTCTGCAGCCCCCGCTTTTTCACGTCGAACCAGATTCCGCGCATGCCGACCGACTGCGGCCCCGCCACATCCCATTTGAGATTGTCGCCTACCATCACGGTCTTCCCCGGAACAATGCCGAGTTTCGAAAGTGCAAGCTCGTAAATTCTCCTGTCCGGTTTACCGAATCCGACTTCTCCCTCGATTAGAATCATTTCAAAATACTTCTCGAGATCGAACCGCCTCAGCTTCAGCCGTTGTATTGGCGAGTCGCCGTTCGATATCATGCCCAGGCGAACCTTCAGCGCTTGTAAGGTGCCGAGGACATCCTTTGCGCCGGGTATGAGGTACATGTTTTCCAACCTCAGCTCGGAATACCTGTCGGCGACCTTGACGGCGTCATGGAGGGGCAGGCCGTGTTTCTCAAACGCCGATTTCACAATACCGCGTCTCGCCGCGACTATATCATTCCTACCGACCCGGTGCCTTTCCTCGTCACTCCAGTACCAATGGCTCTCCTTCGAGACGGCATCGTACACATCCGCCGCCGGGTGAGCCGGATTCTCGGAGGCATATTCATCGCAGACCTGACGCCACGTGGATTCGGTAACGAGGTCGAAGGCAACCAGGGTATCGTCAAGATCGAAAATGACCGCGATTGTTCTCACAAATGGTACGTTCCGGTTTGTCTTGTCATCGTGAATAAATTCTACAAACAACGTCCCTTTGAAGCAACAGTATGGGATTCGCAGGCACCACCCTTTCGTTAGTATCACATCTTTTCTATATTTTGCACAGGGATAACCGAACATATCAGGAGAGGCTGAAATGAAAACATTGAGAACTCGCGTCACCGCGCTAGTAGCGGGAGTTTTAATAGTAACATCTTTGCGTCAATCGGCGGCCAATGAAGTCGTGCGCTCCAAGGTCACGGCCGTGACCGTTTACTCAGACAGGGCGATGATCACAAGGGGCGCGGATGTGAACCTCACCGCCGGGACAAACATCGTGGAATTCGGCGGCCTGCCGGTCTCGTTTGTAGACCAATCCTTGCGCGTCTCGGGGAGCGCGGAGTCGGGTGTCAGGATCCTCGATGTCCGGATCAAAACCGTATATATCGATACGATCCCGGACACTCGCATCAAAAACCTGCAGGACAGACTGTACTCGCTGAAGGGCCGTGAGCAATTTCTCGTGAAGAAGCTTGAAGTGATGCGAACCCAGCTGGCCTTCATAGATTCGCTCCGCATATATTACGCCCGCACCGCGTCTGCCGGTAATTCCGGAACATCTTACCAGGAATGGCAGCGGGCGCTCCTCTTTGTGGAAAAGAATATGGATTCGGTGAACGCCAGATCTCTCGAAGCAGACGCGCAGCTTCACGACACACGAAATAAAATAGCGTCAACCGAAGACGAGATAAGACGGACTCAGAGCTACGCCCGCAAGATTGAGAAACATGTGATCGTCACGCTCTCGGCGGAGAAAGCGGGGTCGTCGGCCATGCAACTGTCATACTTGCTTGGCGGAGCAAGGTGGAGTCCGGTGTACGAAACGCGCCTCAACTCGGACGCGAAAAATCTCGAGGTCGTTTACTCCGGAATGGTGAGCCAGGCGACGGGGGAGGACTGGAAGGACGTATCGGTGACACTCTCAACGGCTCAGCCTTCCGCGGGCGGCGCGCCACCGGTGCTCTCACCATGGGAAGTCGGAGTGTATCAGGCGGCACCGCCGAGCGGATCGTTGATGAAAGCAGCGGTGTCAGATGAGGCCATCAGAGAGAACGCGGTAGTTGTGACTGCTCATGCCGAAGGACAGGCAGTCTCGATGGCGCTCCCGGAGGCGGAGGTAATTGAGAGCATGACAGCGGCAACCTTCCTGATTACTTCCCGTGCCGACATCCCCGGCGATAACAGCCCCCACAAAGTCACCATCACGACGGCCAGCCTGCCAGCGGAACTTTCCTACAGCTGTGTTCCCAAACTGTCGCCGGGAGCGTTCCTCACGGCGAAGGCGACAAACACAACGAACTACCCGTTCCTTCCGGGAACGATGAACGTTTTCCTGGATAATTCCTTCGTCGCGACATCCTCCATGTCCACGGTATCCCCCGGCGGGGAGTTCAGCGCGTACATGGGAACCGACGCCGCCGTCAAAGTCGAAAGAAAACTCGTGAAGCAGTTCACCGAATCTACCGGCCTCTTGTCCAAGAAGACGAAGACGACATACGATTTCCTGATAAGCCTCGAGAACGGGAAGAAAGTACCAATCGATATGGACGTGAAGGATCAGGTCCCGGTGTCGAAAGACGAGAGGATTGTCGTCGAGGTCTTGGCTCCCGAACCGTCGCAAGTGAAACCGGACGACCGGGGAATTCTGGATTGGAAAATGAATCTCAAGCCGCGCGAGAAGAAGGAGTTGAAAGTCAAGTTCAGCGTCGAGTACCCGAGCGAACTTCGCGTGTCGGGAATCTATTGAATCGCTGGAAGCCGAGCGAACGGCGAGTCGTGACAATAACGATGGAAAACGAAGGCAGTCCGGAAATACCCCGGACTGCCGGTATGAATGATTACGGGGCCTGAACCACAACTATCTCGTACGGCTGAAGCGTCAGCGATACGTTGCTGAACACCGGCCCGTGGAAGCCGGGGAGCCGGGCGAATGACGAATCCACTTTGGCTTTCAGTTCCTCGTTGCGGACAAGCTCTTGCCAGCCGCTCGTCTGAATGGTCGTGTCGAATTTCAGAGAGACCGGCGCGATCCTGTCGCTCATGTTGTAAAGGACATATTGTTTGTCGCCGAAGAGGTACATGCCGACGTGTCCCGGCCCGTCCAGCCGGACACCGATCTCCTTAGCAAAAGGCTGGCGCATCGCGTCGAGCACTTCCGCCGGAAGCTCGAGCAAATCGTAACTGTTGCTCGGCATATTGAGAACGTAAACGGTGCCGTTCAGGTAAGGCACTCTCATCAGAACGGAAAAGTCGTAGTCCTCCCGCGAGAGCGTCACGTCGCGTGTCTCCGGCCATGTTGTCGCCTCGACGCCGGGGAATGTGAACGACTTCCCGGCCTTGACGGTCGTTTCCCGGAAGCCCTGCAGAAGACCGAATGTCGACCCGCTTACCTGGCCGCTATACGGCAAAAGACTCAGGACGTTTTTGAACT
>JAJYJD010000127.1 GCA_021789755.1 Bacteroidota bacterium | reverse complement strand
TCATCGCGCGTTCGACGACGTTGCGCAACTCACGGACATTGCCCGGCCAGTTGTGCGACAACAGTTTCCGCTCCGCGGAATTCGTGAACCCTTTGACATGTTTCTTGAATTTTATATTGAAGTCTTCAAGCAGTTTCCGGGCGATCAATATCACATCCTTATCGCGTTCGCGCAGGGGGGGAACCGTTATCGAAACCACATTTATCCTGTAAAAGAGATCGCTCCTGAAACGACCCGACGATACGTCGGCCTCCAGGTTGGAGTTCGTTGCCGAAATCACTCTGAGGTCCACCGGAATTTCTTCGAGTCCCCCGACCCGTCGGATACGCCTGTTCTCGATGAAGGACAGGAATTTAGCCTGAAGTCCCAGGTCCATGCTCGTTATCTCGTCCAGCACAACCGTACCGCCGCTTGCGACTTCAAGAAGACCCTTCTTCGAATTCTTGGCATCGGTAAAAGCACCCTTTTCGTACCCGAAAAGTTCCGCCTCCAGAAGGTTCGACGGGAGTGAAGCGCAATTTATCTCCAGGTAGCGTTTATCCGAATTCGGGCTCGTGTAATGCACGACCCGCGCGACGAGATTCTTGCCGACTCCGCTTTCGCCCCGAAGCAGTATTACCGCCTCGGCAACGGTCGAAAGACGTTTGATCAGTTCCCGCATGGCGTTGATAGGCTCGCTCTTCCCGATGAGGTTGTCAAAGGAGTAACGGGACTTGAACCCCGACTTAATCTCGTCGACTTCGGTGCGCAGGCGGCCGACTTCCACCGCGCGTCCGACTGCCAGTTTGAGCTCGTCGAAATTGATAGGCTTGGTAAGGTATTCGAACGCCCCTGCCTTCATCGCCCTGACAGCTGTGTCCACAGCCGCCTTCGCCGTAACGAGGATGACCGGCATCGACCGGGACAACTCTCTCAGCTTATCGATGAGTTCGATGCCGTCCATGTCTGGCATCATGACGTCGCTTATGACGACATCGGGATATTCAGCCTTGATAGCGTCAATGAGAGCAGTCGGACGGTTGAAGAACCTCATGTTGAACTGCTCGTTGCGCAATCCGTACTTCACGAGCCTGATGATATTCTCATCATCATCGAGGAAGTAAATTAAAGGTACAGCCATTATGAACAAATATAATTTACCGCCGAATTGCGCACAACATGTTTCATTTTAAAACTTTACCCGTTGCGGACTTCAGTTCGACCGGCACCTCCCGCCACGTCCAGGATCTACCCCGCTGCGAGGCATGCCTTGAGCGAATCAATGAAATAAGCACTCTCTTCATCGGTGCCGACGTTAACGCGAAGATAGTCCCCGAGCATCGGGTATGATGACACATCACGAACCAGGACACTGTTTCTCTCGAGAAGTTCTTCGAAGACCCTCGGCGCCGGCAGGCTCGTCGAAAATAGGAAGAAGTTGGAATCAGACTGAACAACGCTCACGCCGCTCATTTTCTTCAACTCGCCCGTCATCTTTGTCATCTGCCGCTTCAGGAAATCGATTCGTTCGCTGAAGAGGCCGCGGTGCTCCAGGAGTTTTATCGCAGTGAACTCGGAAAGCGGATTGACCGTGAAGGGAATCTTCACCTTCAAGATCTCGTATGTCGTATCCGGATGTGCCGCGAGATAACCTATCCTCAGTCCCGCCAGACTGAACGCCTTTGAAAAAGTTCTCAGCACAACGAGGTTCTTGTGGCTTTTGGTCAGCCCGATGGCGCTTTCATTCGGAGAAAATTCAATGTACGCCTCGTCGAGGAGCACGATAGCGTTCGTCGAACCGAGCAGCTTCTCAATGAAGCCTGACTTGACGGATTTCCCGGTCGGGTTGCTGGGAGAGCCGATAATAATTAGGCCGGACTTCATGGCGCGCGCCGTGTTGAGTATCTTCGGCTCGTCGAAATTCAATTCGGCGTCGGCAAACACTTTCAGCACATTTCCGCCCAGGATCCTGACAACCTTTTCGAACAGATAGAAAGTCGGCTGTGGAATCAGGACATCCGTGCCGTCTTTCACTATGGACATGGCAACCGTGTAGATCAGTTCATTTGATCCGTTCGCCACTATGAACGATTTCACCGGCAGACCGTAAATTTCCGCGAATCGTTTAGGCAGATTGCTTGAAAACACTTCAGGGTACCGGTTCCAGTTTATCCTGATGAACTCGTCGATAATCTCCTTCTTCAATTCCACCGGAATATCGAAGGGACTTTCGTTCTGGTTGAGTTTTATCTTAGCAGGGTGACCCGATACGTTGTACGGCGAGAGCTCGAGCACACTTTTCCTGAAATTATCTTTTATGTCCACCTTTTTCCCTAACGCTGATTGAAAGAGCATGAGCTGTCAGTCCTTCGTTCCGGGCGAATATACGGATCTTGTCCGCATCGCGTTCGAAAGCCTTCTTCGAGTAATGGATCACGCTGGATCGTTTCACGAAAGCATCGACCCCCAGGACTGACGAGAACCGGGCTGTGCCGCCTGTCGGGAGGACGTGGCTCGGGCCGGCAAAGTAATCTCCTACCGGCTCAGGCGAATAATCGCCGATAAACACTGCGCCGGCGTTGGTTATCTGTCCGAGGATTTCCCATGCCGATCCGGCAATCACTTCCAGATGTTCCGGCGCAATCCTGTTGACCAGCGCTACTGCTTCGGAAATACTGGCGGCCACAAATGATGCTCCGTTTCGTCTCAGAGATTCGGAGGCAGTCTTTTTTCTTGAAAGGTTCTCCAGGAATTCCCCCAGTTTCCGCCTCACCTTCCTGGCCAGGTTCCTGTCGACGGTCACGAGTATGGCGGCCGCGTTGCTATCGTGTTCTGCCTGGGCGAGAAGGTCCGCAGCCACATGCGCAGGATCCGCCGAGGAGTCAGCCAGGACTACAACTTCGCTCGGTCCCGCGATCATGTCTATGTCCACATCGCCGTAAACTATCTTTTTTGCCGCCGCTACGTACACGTTTCCCGGGCCGACGATCTTGTCGACTCTGGTCACCGATTCGGTCCCATACGCTGCCGCCGCAATCCCCTGCGCACCGCCGACCGAGTACACATGTTCGATACCGAGAATGCTGCAAGTGGCGAGGACAATGCGGTTCACCATCCCGTCGCGATTCGGCGGCGTCATCACGTGAATCTCCTTCACCCCCGCCACCTGTGCCGGGATGGCATTCATTATCACGGTAGATGGGTACGCGGCTGTTCCGCCGGGGACGTAGAGGCCGACGCGCTCGAGCGGGATTACGCGCTGACCCAGCACACTTCCGTCTTCCGCGTGTATCATCCACGAGTTCTGTCTCTGGTTCTCGTGATACCTCCTCACATTGGCCGCAGCCTCGTATAAAATTTCCAGAATCTTCTCGTTTACGTCGTCCCTCGCCTTCCCGATTTCCTCCTTAGACACTTTGATACGTGACAATCGCACGCCGTCGAACTCCTGAGTATACCTGATAAGCGCGGCGTCACCTTCGGTCCGCACACCATTGACGATAGATGTGACTTTCGAAATCAGGCCGCTGTCGAGGGCGAGGTTCCTGCCCATGATTCTTTTCAGGCGTTCCGCTGCCTCGATGCTCCCCGCTTTCAGAACCGGAAATATCTCTTTGTCTTTCATGCTAAATAATTTATGTGAGAACGCAGTTCTTTCCAATTCTAATGCAACGGACCGCATCCGGGTGCAAAACGATATCGAACGGGCTTTTCGGAAATCAGGCGGGCTAAAAAAGCATTTCCAATACCGCACCGAAAAGGTCGTGGTACATACCCGAATTCCACTCGGGATTTTTCGCATATGATATTTCCAGGGATGTGACCGGCAAGGCGGGGAGTACAAGTTTCACCGGGAATCGAAGAGAGAAGCCGTAGGAAAATCCGGTGCCCAGTCGTGAGATGGAGAGATTGTTCTGCGTGTCGGTCCCGGCCGTCACCGGGGTCTTCAGAGTGTACCCGATCCGCACGGCAAGCACTCCCAGCGCCATCGTCTCAAGCCCTATCCTGTACTGGTCACGTTGCCAGGAGAAGTTATCGACGGGAGACGAGTTGCTGAACAGATGCGAGTAATCGATAGCGCCCGTCAACCTGAACAACTCGTAATCGGCGAGGCGGTAATTTGACGCAAAGGTGTACGCGATCCCGCATCCGAATGTCTGGGGAAGGTTCACATCAACGGTCATACCCGGAGTCAGAGGATGTCCACCGCCCCACGTCGTCCTGGCCAGGACATTTGTGAAGACAATTCCGGTGGAGAAAATCGCCCTGAAGAAGGTATTGTCGGCGAGCGTCGTCCGATTCATTGCTCCCAGGTCAAATGTGAATTTCTTGAGACGATATTGCCAGGTACCGCCGGGAATCGCGACCTGCTTCATGAGAGTCGCGTATTTACCGGTGATCCCCAGCGAGAATCCAAGCGGGATTTCTCCGGCTATCCCAACGGCAGTCACTGTAGTTCTCCAACCAGCCATGCTAAAAGCCTCGAACGCTGCGCCCATTCCCACCGGACCGACCGGTAGCGCCATTGAAGCGTTCACCGAGCTGAGACCGCCATTTGAAAGAAAACCGGTGGGAGAATCAGGAAGATACAACTCTCCCTTTCCGCGCGAGAAATACTCGTAGTCACCGGCAATGTAGATATTGGACGCATACCCGAGTTTCGCCGGATTCAGCAGGACAGAGTGCGCAAAATCCGGATCGGCCACGTAGGCCGACATCGCGGCTGCCCTGTTTCCCAGAATGTAGCCGTCCCCAAGAAACAATGACTGGGAAAAGGCAGCGTTGACAGACGAAAGAAAAACGACTAGTACAAGTACGCCGGTCGCCTCAGAAGTCGCCGCCCAGCGAGAAGTAAAACGTCGGATTGTGGAAGCCCTCAATATCATACTGCCACGCATAATCAAACCTCAGCACAAAATACAAAAAAGGAACCCTCGCTCCAAAACCCGACCCGACCAGAAGGTCACGTGTGACAAGGCTGCCCGAGGCATTCTTCCCGAACGGTTTGTACGTCGACACTGAGTTGAAGGCGCTCCCGGCGTCCGTAAAAATGACTCCCTCGATGTTGGAAAGTAGTATCGGCAGCAGGCCGGGCACGAAGTAACGAACCAGGGGGAAACGTATTTCAAGGTTCGCCAGAAAATACTTTGTTCCGAGCTGGGTGTCGTAATCATATCCACGCAGCGGGAAGACCGGCGTCAGGAACGCGTAGTCTCCGACACTGTTGATCGGTATCAGCTCGGTGTTGTAACTGCGGTTAATCCAGTTGCTCACGCCGCCGATGAAAAACTTCTGCGGGTCGGGGCCTGTGCTCGCCGCTCCGGCGAGCCGAACGGCAAATACGTTTTCATCAAGAAACGGAAGGTACGTCCGGTAGTCGATCCCGGCTGTCTCAAAGCCGAGGAAACTCTCGGATATCTTCGGCACTACGGTGAGGGTCAAGCTGTACCGCGTCCCGTTCACGGGAGCAAAGTATCCGTCCAGCGAATTGTCTTTTACATAACTCAACGAACCCATGACGGCGTTAGCTGATGCTCCGGGATCGGCCGGGTTGTCTATGTTCTGCCTTGAAATCCCGAGATAAGAAACGTCGAGGTCGAGACGTCTGAACCTGTCGAACGGTCTCGAGAACGATAAGTCTCCGATCAGAGCCTGGAATCTGTTGAGTTCATAATAGCCGGTTGCGTTATCGTACAAGTACAGGAAGTTAGCCGTGTGAATCAGTCCCACTCCGTAGTTCACTCGTGATGCAAGGTTCGAGTACGACAAGGCATAATCACTGTTCTGCAGGTCAATTTGAAAGTCTGTGTACAGGTCGATCTCGTTGTTGCCCAGCATGTCGCTGAAGGCAACCTCGGTCGCGCCCTGGAAACCGTAGAGGGTATTATAGCCCGCCCCGCCTGTGATGATGTCGGGCGAAAAATCAATCTTGTACGGAAAGGGAACAAAATTGCCGGACGAATCGATGTCCCCTTTAAGAAGGAACGGCGATACCTTAGGCTTGCTCGATTCGTCTTGATACCTCGATGAGAAGACCATCTGGCTGAACTCGTAAGTTGTGGATGCACCGTACAGTGATCCAAGGCTGTCGGAAGCCGAGCCGGTGTCGACCCGCGCAGCGATTTCGTTCCGGCTGAAGAACCGGCGGACGTAATCAGTCGGCGCCAACGGTCCCTTCAATTCGTGGCTCAGGGGGAGATTCATAGTGAAGACATCATAGCCGCCGTAGTTGAGGGACGTGAATGCAATCTTCTCGCCGTTCGCCGACATCGAGGGCTCATTGATACCATACAGAGAATTCGTGAGCGGGACTGTGTGCCCGGTAGCAAAGTCCTTATAATAGAGGTTGTCGATACCATTCCTGCTCGATTCGAAAATGAGCCCTTTGCCGTCCGGCGTCGGCAGCGGGTAGGTATTATCTCCGCCGTGTGCGACTACGTTCGGCGTGTTGGGAAAATTCGAATGAGTAATCCTCTGTATCTTTCCGGAGGCAACATCGATCGAAAAGATGTCCAACGGATTGCCGGCCGCCCAGTGAGCAAGCGCGAGCGGATTGCTTTCCTGGTACAGGCTGTCGCCGCGGTCCGAAGCGAAATAGATCTTCTTGCCGTCCGGAGACCAGTAAGGCTGCTGATCCGTAAAGATATCGTTCGTGAGGTTCCGTAATTCATGAGTCTTGAGATTGTAAACATAAATGTCCGACTCCAGGGGCTTATAAGCCGATATTGCAAGTTCATTGCCATCCGGAGAAAAATTGATTCCATCTATGCCATCCAGAGACAAACCGGGAAGCTCTTTTGTGGCACCCGTGACGGCGTTTATCATAAAAATGTCGTCGTACTCACCCGTCTTTGAAGCCACTGCTACTTCTTTCCCGTCGGGAGACCAAGCTATGCCGGGCGTCAGAAGATGCAGTTCCTCGAAATTCGCAGACCTGCTCCCTTTCACCAGGGTGCGGATTCGCTGCCCTGTCACCGTCGATACCATTACCACGTCGAAGTACCCGGTCCGGTCGGTGATGAACGCGACCTTGTCCCCGTTGGGCGAGATGACGGGACTTGTGTTGTAAACACTCTCGTCTTTCCGGTGATCGGTCACCCGCTGGGCGAAACTTGCAAGCGACTGCCTTACCCCGACTTCGGGAAAATATTCCTTCCGGTTGTATTTTTGCCAGGCATCTGAAAGCTGGTCGACGTTCATGCCGATTGCCCTTTCGAATCCTTTGTCGACACTATGCGTGGCAAGGACTGCATTGACTATCTCGCCAACCTTCTCGTGGCCATATTTTTCATCGATATAATGCCAGACCGATTCCCCTCCTCTGTAGCAAAGATAACCCTGGAGATAGTTGATCGGCGGCATGTAGTCGTTTACCGTAGCGTCGATCAGGAACTGGTCCGAGTTAACCTCCCAATGGTTGAGTGACTGGTATTCGGCCATGCCCTCGTTGAACCACGTCGGGATCTGGAATGTTATGTTGTGCTCTATTATTGATTGAACCGAACCGCCGTAGAACATTTCGTCGAATACTGCGTGAACCAGTTCGTGGTGGACAACGTGGCGCATCAGACTCAGGCTTCCCTCCCAGGGGAGCACTACTCTGTTTTTGTATAGCTCCGTCACGCCGCCGGTTCCCTCCTCAAGATACTCCGGGATGATGTTGTTTTGCTGAAAATCGTTGTGAGAATTGAATATCGCGATGTTGATCCTTTTGTTAATCTGATAGTGGAAGCTCGCACAGATAGATGTCACCGAACTCTCGGCCTCAGCGGCGACAAACTGAGCGAGTTCGTAACCGCCCTTTGTGAAGTAGACATTGAAGTGCGTGGATCTGATATACTCCCAATTGAAGTCCAGATAATGAACTTTGTTCTTGCCGAAATCCTGCGCCGAAAGCGGGGACGCAATTGCAAGAAGCATGATCGCAAAGAAAAGCTTTCTCATGGTAATCCTTCAGGTTAGATAAGTGTACTTATGGAATCTCGTGGTTCGGGACACATCACTTTGATTGAGTCGTTACCAGGTGATCCTTTGAGTCGCGCCAGAAATGTGGCGGGTCGTTTTCAATTTAAGTGCGTTAATCGGTATCTTCGTCCTCGATCGAGAAGAGTGATTTGAACGCAATTCTGCAGAAGAGGCGATTCACCTCCTCAGTAGGACGCGTAATCTGAGTCGTTTCTGCGCCCCACTCCCCTTCGAGCCGGGTTAAATGAATAAAGAACATCAAATTACTTAACAGATGAACCTCAAAAACAGTTTCTACGGCATCAATATTCTTAGACGTATAAGTATAAAAAGAGTAATATGGAGACCCGGAAATTGGGCCGTTCTATCTTACTATCATCTTCAACGCATCTATCTTTCTTCCATCCGACCGCAAGACCTGGAACTGGGATTTCCCGATATTGAACACCTCACCACGGGATGGGATCCTCCCCAAATATGACGTTACCAGGCCGGCAATAGTGGCGAAATCGCCTTCGGGCAGCTTCACTCCGGCAGCCGCCTCGACCTCCGCCATTTCCGCGTTTCCCTGCAGGATGAACTGCCGTGCACCCACCGATTTGACTCTCTCCTCGCTGAACCGCACAGCGACATCTCCCAGGAACAGCTCCATCACGTCCGATGAGGTGACCAAACCTGAAGTCCCCCCAAACTCATCTATAAGAATGGCGACGTACACTTTTTCAGTCCTGAATTCATCGAGCAAATCTATCACCGTGATGCTCTCAGGTACGAACAACACGTCGCTCAACAGCTCATCAACGAGCTCCACTTCCCTGAATATATCTTTCGCGTAGGCAACGCCGACTACATTATCGATGCTTGAGTCATAAACAATGACTTTGGTCTTACTGGTCTTCTCGAATATTTCCCGGAGCTTCCCGATCTTTGTCCCCAATTTGGCCGAGACGATTTCAGTGCGTGGAACCGCGATGCTGCGCACGGGGACACCGGCATTCTCAAGCAGCCGCCTGATCAAGTCGGATTCTATTTTATCCAGGTATCCGCTGCTTACCGTGCTTCCAAGAAACCGGTAGACATCCCGCCTCTGAAACATCAGAGATCCCGAAGTCGGCGAACGGAAAACCACTCGTGCGATAAAAGTTGAGACACGCGCAGTGACATTCACGATCGGGCTTGTTATGACCGCGAATGTCCTCACGAGCGGCATAAGCAGCCTCGCCGCTTTTTCAGGACTCTCGATTGCCAGACTCTTGGGAATCAATTCACCGAGCATAAATCCGATAACGGTCGTAAAGCCGATCACCTCCGGCAAGTTCATCCCCAGCGTGCCGTGAAAGAATATTTCCGCAACCGAAGAAAACAAGGTGACGAAAAGATTGCCTGCGACAACTACCGTTGCGAAAAACACCTCGTTGTTTTGAAGAAAGTAGAGAATCGAACGGGTTTTGCCGCCGGGCGGCAAGTCGACGACAAGGGCGACTTTGTCGGCCGAGACGAAGGAGGTCTCAGCGGCCGCGAAG
>JAJYJD010000126.1 GCA_021789755.1 Bacteroidota bacterium | reverse complement strand
AACGTCGGAACTTAAATGAGATTGGTATCGTCGAATCCGGCGAACTTTCGTCTCTATATTGCAAATGTCGCACGAACCGTTTCCGTTCTCCTCGCATTGAGCGGAATTGCTTTCGGCCAGCTCTCACCCGGCCCGCTCTCGCACTGGCATTCGAACCTCGAAGGGATCACCAACTGCACCTCCTGCCACACGCTGGGCAAACTTATCTCCAATGCGAATTGCCTCAAATGCCACAAAGAGATCGCCGGCCGCATCGGCGAAAACGTCGGTTACCACGCGACGGTGAAGGCGAAGCAGTGCGCCGAGTGTCACCAGGAGCATCTTGGCAGAAATTACGAGATCGTCAGGTTCGACACTGCGACTTTCGATCACTCGGTCGTCGGTTTCAGGCTTACCGGAAAGCACGATTCTATCGGCTGCCGGTCCTGCCACAATGTGACGCGGATTCGCGCAGCGGACGTCAAGGAACTACCGACCGCGCAGCTTCAGAATACCTACCTGGGATTGTCGCCGTCCTGCTCCTCATGCCACGAAGACGTGCATAAGGGACAATTCTCCCAATCATGTTCTTCATGTCACGATACTTACCGGTGGAAACCCGTTTCAAAATTCGACCACGACAAGACCGAGTATCCGCTGACCGGGCAGCACAGAACTGTGGCATGCTACAGCTGTCATAACCAGAAGATGAGTGACGGCAAAACGATCAAATACGTCGGCCTTGCTTTCGCGTCATGCGCCTCTTGCCACGCCGATCCGCACAAGGGCACTTTCAAACAGGCTTGCTCTTCCTGCCACACGACGGAGAGTTTCCTGGAAGTTTCCGGCTCGGAGTTCGATCACTCAAAAACGGCTTACCCTCTTCTCGGCAAACATGCCGACGTAAAGTGCGCCGAGTGCCATCAGGAAGATCCTAAGAAGAGAAACGTCAGCGGCGGTTTAGGCTTTCACATTACCAGATTCTCTGAATGCTCGGACTGCCATGCGGACGCGCATGCCGGGCAGTTCAACAAGATCGCCGGCGGCGACAAGTGCCAGAGATGTCACAACGTTTATGGATTCACACCGGCGACGTTTACCATTGACGATCACCAGAAATCGACTTTCCCACTTGAAGGAGCGCATCTCGCGGTAGCTTGTACCGACTGCCATCTGGCTCACAAAGTAAACGCTCCCTCTACCCGGCAATTTATCTGGGCGGGAAGCATCACATGCACGACTTGCCATTCCAACGTTCACGGTGGGCAATTCGCGAAGGTCATGACCGACGGGTGCGTCACGTGTCATACCACCGATTCGTGGCAGAAACTGGTCTTCTCTCATGACAAGACCGGCTTTCCATTAAGCGGAAAGCACGCGGTAATTGCATGCGCCGCCTGTCACAAGCAACCGAAGAATCATGAGATTCCGGTTCAGTATGTCGGTCTTGATACGCACTGTTATTCATGTCATGAAGATGAGCACGCCGGGCAATTCGCCCTGGACGGCATTACTCACTGCCGCAACTGTCACACTTCCGACGACTGGAAAAAGACTACATTCAACCACGACACACAGTCGGACTTTCCACTGACGGGAAAGCATGCTGACGTCCCTTGCGAGAAATGCCATCCGACCGTCGAAATAAACAATAAGCCAGTTGTGAAATACAGACCGATAGGAACGAGATGCATAGACTGCCATTTGACGTGACCTCACTTCAGGCTGCCTGCATGAAGACGATGGCGCAGATCGGTGCAATGCTGATCTTCGTTTTCGCCTTCCAAACTGACGCTCTTGCTCAGGCTTCGCCGCACGGGAACATAAAGCTCGAATGCACCTCATGCCACACGACTGAAAGCTGGACGGTGCTCGCCTCTCCCATGAAATTCAATCACTCCGACACCGGGTTCAAACTCACGGGTCAGCACAGGAATATCGCGTGCCAAAATTGTCATACAGACTTCCGGTTCACGAACACGCCAAGCGACTGCTATTCCTGCCACCGACAGGACTACGACCGCGCCGTCTCAATCGACCATCGCCTCGCGGGATTCGGCACCGACTGCTCCCAGTGTCACCGCTCCAATGCTTCAAGCTGGCAGTCCAGTTTCGACCATAACATGACACAGTTCCCGACCCGCGGTGCACATGAAGCGGTTCCCTGCCTCAGCTGCCATGTCGGGAGCCGCTATCGCGGGACGCCGATAGAGTGCGTCGCCTGCCATCAGAACGAATACATCGCCGCGCAGAACCCGAACCACATCACTGCCGGTTTCAACATGGAATGCGCGGTCTGCCACAGGGCTTTGACCTGGCAGCCGGCTGCTTTTTTCCCACACCCGTACTTCCCGATTCATGCCGGCGACAGACACAGTCCCGGTGTGTGGAATGCCTGCACAGATTGTCATTCCGCCCAGCCGAATTACTCGACATTTGCGTGCATAAATTGCCATGAGCACACAAAATCGCGTACCGACTCGCGCCACTCAAACGTTGCAGGCTATGTATATGAGAGCAGTGCGTGCTATCGCTGTCATCCGACGGGTGGTGGATAACAGGCAAATCGCAGCATGAGAAGAGTCATATTGTTCGCGTTGGCTTTCGCGGTTTCTGCTGCAGCACAGCAGAAGAAAGAATTGAAATCGACGATCGCTTACATATCAGGCGTAACGGTTTATATAAACGCCGGACGCCTGTTAGGAGTCGAAGCGGGAGACACTGCCGCTGTATATCGCAACAACGACATGATCGGAGCTGTCGCTGTAACTGCAACGGCAGACAGCTCGAGCGCAGCCAGAATACTCAACCAGTCCGTTGCTTTCGAGATCGGTGATACTGTCGGAATTGTGCTCAGCGCGGCGTCATTGAAAAATGGGACGGATGTTTCCGCTCGAAATCCCCGCACGCCGCGGGGCCTCAGCAATTCGCGGGCTGCGGTTGAAACTCGGCAAGAAAACTTAATCTCGGGGAGAGTCGCGCTGCAATACGACATGATCGCAGCCGAAGATACGAAACTCAACCTCAGTCAGCCTGCTGCGCTGATCCAGATGAACATCACAAACCTCCTCGGGACCGGGATGTCGCTATATTTGTACGACATGAATTTCTTCAACGGCAATGCAACATACGCTCTATACGGAAACAGGGCAGGACTGCAGAGCAACATATACGCGGCGTCGCTGACCGGTGAATTGTCCGGCTCCGGGATCGGGTACGGGTTCGGAAGGATGAATTCGCAGTATGTCAGCGGGCTCGGCACATTTGACGGCGGCCAGGTCTATTTCCGGTTCAGCAATTTCACCTTCGGCGCAATCGGCGGCGGCGCCTCCTCGGTTCCCTCTTCCTCACTGAATTTTGCCGGCACAAAAAGCGCAGCCTTCGTCAACTACAGGAACGGTACTGATGTCTTCCACCAATACGACGGCACCGTCGCCTACGGCCTGCGGATGAACGACGGGAAGCTGGACCGCAACTTCCTTTACCTCCAGAACACCTTATCACTCGGTTCGATACTGAGTTTCTACGAAACAAGCGAAGTGGATCTGAGTAAACTTTCCGGAGGAGTGCCGGTGAGCGCACTCGATTTCTCCAATACCTTCTTTTCGATGAACTATTTTCCCACAAGGTGGCTGTTTGCCAATGTCGGCTACGATGCTTATAGAAATGTGTACTTGTTCCAGAGCATGAAATCCATACCGGACTCGCTCATCGACAGAAATGTAATGCAAGGTTTCCGGGCAAGTGCAAGTGCCTATCTGCCCGGGGAAGTCACGGTCTCAATCAACGGAAGCTACAGGATGAGAAAAGATTATGTACGGAGCGAGCATACGCTGGGCGCGTCTGTCAGAGCAACCGATATCCTGGATCTCGGCGTGGAAGGAAGCATTCGCTTTATGAACTTTCTCGGAGTCTATTCAAATGCCAACGACATCACGTTCGAGCTCGATCGCACATTCTTCGACGCGCTCGACGTAAGCCTGAGCTACGACACGTACGCCATCTCGGTTTCACTGCTTGAGCAGACTTATACCACGCAGACGATTTCAGGCTTCCTGAATTACACATTCTCATCGAAATGGTATTCATCACTCGGGCTTGACGACGTGTTGGACCCATCAATGAACAGCTTTCGCGTGTACGCGGAAGTCGGTTTCCGGTTTTAACAGACTTATAATATGAGCCAGGGCTTAATCACCTTCGTCGTTACCGCGATCCTCATCATTCTGGCCGTGGTACCCTATCTTCGGCGGCTCAAAAAGAAAGAAGCGAAGGCAAAGAGAAAATTCCAGGAGCTCAAGATCAGCGGCCTTAGCGAGGCAGCCACAGTACACCCGCACATCGACGTTAACCACTGTATCGGCTGCGGAGGCTGCGTGAAAGCGTGTCCCGAAGGCGACGTCCTCGCGATCATCGAAGGCAAAGCCACGTTGATCCACGGAGCAAAATGCGTGGGCCACGGGCTATGCGCCGACGCATGCCCTGTAGGTGCGATACAACTCCTCATGGCAAAACCCGGGAGAAGCGCGGACCTGCCCGCACTCGACGTACATTACCAGACCAACATCGAAGGCGTCTTCATTGTGGGGGAACTGGGCGGCATAGGGCTGATCAAGAACGCGGTGACACAGGGAAAGTCGGCGGTCGAACATATCATCACGAAACCGCGGGAGCTCACCGCGGAATTCGACCTGGCGATAGTTGGTGCCGGTCCCGCCGGGCTCGCAGCCGGGCTTACGGCAAAGGCAAATAATCTGAATTACGTTATACTGGAACAGAGCGATATCGGAGGCTCTATACTTCATTATCCGAGGGCAAAAATAGTGATGACTTCGCCCGTCGAGCTTCCAATATGGGGTAAGCTTAAGCTGACTGATGCGAAGAAAGAAACTCTCCTGGAGGTGTGGCAGGCAATCATCGACAAAGCTGCTCTCGACATCAGGACAAACGAGAAAGTCCTTGACGTTCAAAAGTCCGACACCGGGTTTGTCGTCAGAACGTCTTCCACGGAGTTGACTGCCGCAAACGTCATACTTGCCCTCGGCAGGAGGGGGACGCCGAAGAAACTGGGAGTTCCGGGAGAAGAGTTGTCAAAAGTGATGTATAGACTGATCGACACTTCAACTTATCAGGGTACACACGTTCTGATCGTAGGCGGCGGCGATTCGGCTGTCGAGGCGGCAGCAGGTCTGGCCCTGCAGAAGAACAACACCGTAACACTTTCTTACAGGCGTGAAGCGTTCACCCGCTTGAAAGAGCGCAACCTTCGCCATGTGGAGGAGCTGAAGACAAAGAACAGGGTGCATGTGATATTCAATTCTGAAGTCAAAGAGATCAGGGATCGGTCAGCGGTACTGACAACTCCCGCCGGGGAGATCGAGATGCCGAACGATTTCGTTTTTATTTTCGCAGGAGGGGAAATGCCGTTCGAGCTCCTGAGAAAGATCGGAGTAAGAACTCAGATGCAGGAGATTGAGCCGGCTATCGTCTCCTGAGCAGGAGGCATCGTGCACCGTCCGGAAACTGCCGGCTTCTATATCTTATCGACAGCGGTAATTTCATGCACAACCCGCAGCACTTCTTCGGCCTTGTAGGGTTTCTGAATGAAGTGGACGATATTTTCCCACTCCAATCTGGACTTGACTTCCGGGTCGATGAAGCCGCTTGCTATCGCGATTCTCGCGCTGCCTGAAATCTTCCTGATAGTACCGACCACTTCCTCTCCGCTCATCTTCGGAAGCCCGAGGTCCGTTATGACAAGACCGATCATGTCCTTGTTCCTTAAGAAAGCGGTCACCCCATCTTCGCCGTCGGTCGCAACAAGGACTCTGTAACCCCTGGATGTCAGAATGGACCGGAGCAGCTCTCTCAACATCTCCTCATCTTCGATTACCAGAATTGTCTCGCCTTCTCCATCAATGTTCTCGCCGTGCTCTTGACCGATTTCGCTTTTCACGAGCGAGCGTTCGAGGGCCGGAATATAGATCCGGAACGTTGTGCCTTTTTCCGGTTCGCTGGTGACGTCTATAAATCCCCTATGGCTTTCCACAATCCCGTAGACAACCGACAAGCCCAGGCCCGTCCCCTTGCCGACTCCCTTCGTCGTGAAAAACGGCTCGAATATCCGCTGCCGGGTAGCTTTGTCCATCCCGGTTCCGGTGTCGCTTACCCGGAGCTCGACGTAGTCAGCACCCGCCGCATGGGGGTGAGCCGACGCAAGGCTGGAACCAGGGACCACTCCGGTTGAAATCAGAAGTTTACCGCCCTTGGGCATTGCGTCGCGAGCATTCACACAAAGATTGAGGAGAACCTGGTGAATCTGGGTGGCATCCGCCAGCACCGGCGGAAGACCTTTTTTTAGATCGGTGTGGAGCTCGACGGTCCTGGGAAAGGTCTCTGTCACGAGTTTCTCAATATCTGTCACGGCGTTATTGAGCGACAGGGATTCGAATGTGACATCGGTCTTTCGTGCGAAGGTCAGAAGCTGCCGCACAAGCGATTTGCCGCGATCGGCTGATTTGGCAATGGCCTGAATACCACGGTCGAACTTCACCTGGTCAAAGGGCGATTGCCCTATCAGATCCGAATAGCCGATGATGACCCCCAGGATGTTATTGAAATCGTGTGCGATGCCGGCAGCGATGTTCCCGAGGCCTTCCAGTTTTTGTGTCTGCATAATCTGGCGCTCTAGTGCCCTCATCTCGGTTATATCCTTCGCCATTCCGGAAATCACTTCCCCGTCCAGCGAAGCGCTGAGAAGCACGTTCCTCGCCCTTCCGTTCTTCGTGACCAGCTCGACCTCTCTGTTCTTCCCGGTTTTGCCGGAGGTCCTCAGCTCTTGCAGAAAATTGTTCATCTCCTCGATGTTCCTGTACAAAGAGGACGAACTTACTGACATCATTTCCAGTGGAGAATCAAACTCCAGCATGTCGGCCATGGCCTTATTGGCATAGACTATCTTCCCGCTCAGGTTGATCTTATACACTCCGATCAGGGCGTTCTCCACTAATTCCCTGTATTTCTTCTCCGACTCGGTTATTTCCTTTTCCATCGACTTCCGCTCGGTAATATCGCGGGCAACCCAGATTACGGATTTTTCAGTCATCGGCGAGACGCTCGCCGCGCGCCACTTATCTTCCCCGCCGATCATCAGCGAATACTCGAGTGTTTGCGTCTTCGCGGTGCGGAGTGTCTCCCTCACCACGCTCAGGAAAAGCACCGCCTGTTCCTCCGGAAGTACATCAAAAAGCGTCTTGCCGACCATCTCGTCTGCCGGTACTAACAGAAGCGAAGGATCGGTCGGCGCAACTTTGATATATCTGCCATCGGCATCAATGGACATGACGACGTCGTTCATCGATTCAAAGAGCGCACGCAGTTCAGCTTCAGATTGTCTCAGTGCTTCGTCGACCGCGCGCTTTTCGGTAACATCTACCCCGACCCCGACAAGTCCGATAATCTCATCGCTCTTGTCCCGGAGTGGGACCTTTGTCGTCAGGAGCCAATGCTCCGTTCCCTTAGCGTCGATGACAAGTTCCTCCCTGCCCAAAACAGGCCGCCCTTCGAGAATTACCTTTCGATCGTCTGCGAAGAGTTTCTCGGCCACTTCTTGCGGATAAATGTCAAAATCGGTTTTCCCTACGATCTGTGCTTCAGAGGTTAATCCGGCGAAGCGCTGCACGTCGACCGGGTTCGCAATCACCTTCCTGTAATTCCTGTCCTTCACATAGATAGCATAGGGGAAATTGTCTATGAGCGTCCTCAGCAAAATTCTTTCCTTTTCCACCTGGTCCTCGGCGCGCTTGCGCCCGGTGATATCCCTTAACACGCCGTCGACGCGAATAAGCTTGGCTCCATCGTAAATTGGAATGGAATAATCCTCAATGAACAGCCTCGAGCCGTCTTTGCATTTCCACCATTGCTCCCAAACCGGCGGGGAGTCAATCCGTTCACGCTTCATCTCATTTAAAACGGGATCTGGTTTGAACTGATCTACGCCCTCGATGATAGTCTGCAGAAATGCCCACCGTCCTCCCATTTCTTTAATGTCTTCCTCCGAGAACCCGAACATTTTCCGGAAGGCAGGACTCAGGTACTCAAACTCACCAGTGGCTCCGTCTATGCTGTATATCGCGTCCCGGATGGAGCTAGTTATTCTCGCCATCGTTTCCTCGGATACCCGGAGAGCCTCTTCTGACTTCTTGCGCTCCGTAATATCCCTTATAATCCCTTCCACCGCAAGCGGTGAGCCGTCACCGGCTATCACCGGGTGATTCTGCATCTCCACCCAGATAGCATTCCCGTCTTTTCTTTTCCAGCGGGCAATTATGGCGTTGTCTTTGAGCTCACTTCCGGGGCCGGGATTTCGCCCACTTAGACGATCATACGGATTGACAATCTTGAAAAACAGATCCGGGTCGGCATAAAACTCTTCCGGCGTATAACCGCTGATCATGGTCGCGGACGGGCTGATGTATTCGAAGTGAGGCTCCGGAGAAAATGAGTACCGGTATACGATGTCTCTCGCATTCTCCGCGAGGAGTCTGAACTTTGCTTCGCTCTCGGCAAGCTTCTCTTCAGCCTCCCTGAGCGCCGTGATATCAGTAGATACCCCGACCAGTCCGATTATTTTCCCCCTGTCGTCCTTCATCGGGATTTTTGAAACGAGTTCCCAGTGCTTCTGTCCGTCCCTGTCGGTGTACGACATCGGCTTGTTACGGACCGACTTCCCGTCGCGAAGTGTTTTGCGATCGTCCCGGAGATACTCCTCCGCCAACTCCCGCGGGTATACATCAAGGTCGGTCTTTCCGAGAAGACCACCTGCGGTTTGCGGTCCGATGTGCGAGGAAACTCTCTCGACGTGCGCAGGATTTGCAAGAACTTTCCGGAAATTCTTGTCTTTGGCAAAGATAGCATTCGGGATGAGGTCGATGATCGTCTTCAGAAGAATGTGTTCGCGTCGCTGCTCCTCTTCTGCAATTTTCCGTTCTGTGATGTCTGTGCCAATTCCAACGAGTCCCACGATCTCGCCCTTCTCGTCCCGCAAAGGTATCTTGGAAGTGAGTTGCCACTTTGTGTTCCCCTCCTGGTCGGAGATGAATTCCTCCCTGTCGTTTATTGCTTCGCCACGCTCGATCACCTTCCGATCATCCTCGAAAAACTTCTCGGCTATCTCTCTGGGATAGAGTTCAAAATCCGTCTTGCCCAGAACCTCGTCTTCGGAGAGCGCGCGGGCTTGTCTGTAATTCTGGGGGTTTGCGAGTACCTTCCTGTAATTTTTGTCCTTGACATAAATTGAATTGGGCAGATTATCGACCAGCGTTTTCAGAAGAATACGTTCGTTCCTCAACTCCTCCTGCATCCTGCTGCGTTCGGTAATATCCTGGACAGTGCCAAACAGAGTCACCGGCTTCCCGGTCGGGCCGATCAGGACTTCAGCGCTTCCCCACATCCGCCGCACTTCTTTGTCCTTTGCCCTGATAATCCGGAACTCGACGTC
>JAJYJD010000125.1 GCA_021789755.1 Bacteroidota bacterium | reverse complement strand
TTTGGACTATCTCACGACGCTCCGTCAGATCGACCACAAGGAGATCGGTCTCGTCGGGCACAGCGAAGGCGGGATAATCGCGCCGATAGTCGCGGACGAGTCGCCGGATGTCGCGTTTGTCGTCCTGATGGGCGGGCCGGGTGTCCCCGGGTTTAAGATCATACTAAGCCAACTTGCCCTCATCGACAGGGCCGTGGGCTTAAGCGACAGCACCGTAAACGCCGCTCTTGTCGTCGAGAAAAAGCTTCTCCACGTCATCATGACAGAGAAGGATTCGGCGAAGGCTGCCGTCAGGCTGAGACGGATTTTGGAAACCGAAGTCAAACAGACAACAGGCGAGGCTGATGCGAGTATCAGTCAGCTGCTTTCACCGTGGTACACCTCTTTCCTCGCTTATGATCCGGTGCCGGCGTTGAGGAAAGTGAAATGCCCGGTTCTAGCGCTGTGGGGAAGTAAAGACCTCCAGGTTCCGCCGGCCGAAAACATGCCCGCGCTTGAGAAGGCACTCAAGAGCGGTGGCAACAAAGATTTCAAAGTTGTCGATATACCGGGACTCAACCATCTCTTCCAGGATGCCAAGACGGGCTCGCCATTGGAATACGGCAGTATAAAGGAGTCGATTTCACCCAGAGCGCTTGAAGTTGTCACGAAGTGGATATTGAAGGAGACGAGGAGTAAGGGCCGGTAGACCGAGGGTGAGAGGATCGCCGGAAGCGGTAACAGCGCGCCATTTCGCTTAATCTTCCGGCCTTCGGCTTTTCTAGTTACAGCCGGCGCTGGCCCGCGAAAGGCATGCGATGGTTGAAATACGCTTCGTGCGGCGGTTTCGTGGGAAGAGATCCTAACGGTCAAAACGAGAACAATCGGTGCCGGGCAGATGCCGCGAAATCGGTTTTTCACCGGGACAAATTGTCGTGGAGCCTGAAAAATGAGAACGAGGAAATCTATCGGTAGGTTGGCGGCCATGTTCGCCATATTGGCCGCATTCCCTTCAGAGCCATCACAGGCATACATACAGAAAAATCGAGAGCTGGTTTGAGGATTTATTCGACGATATCTTTCGCTAAAAGTCGGATATTTGTAACTACCGGATAAATTGCTTGAGGGTTTTTCGCCGCGGCGGATCGTTCTGTTGCCGTACCTGCTTTTTGACGATCTCCCCGGCATCGGAAAATATCTTCATGCGCTCGTCTTTGGTCATCGTGTTCGCAGCCCTCTTGAACGACTTTCCGCCAGCAAACCCACAACGGATTATCGCCGGGGAACAAATTCTCCGATTTCCGGATTCTCCTTTCAAAGAGGCACGAAATTGCTGGCCTCTTTGTTTGTGAAAACGTAAGTTAGTCGTACACAAAACGGGAATGCCATGAAGAAGACGTTCGTTTTTCTCGGCTTGTTTCTATCGTTGATGTCCCTCGGTGTCAGAGCTTCTGCCGATGATGGATACAGGCTCTGGATGAAATATGATTTGATATCCAATCCACAGAAGGTGAAGGAATACAGGGAGTCGATAAAGGCTTGGATGGTAGAAGGAAGTTCTCCCACTATTGAAGCAGCGAAGCACGAGCTGCGGATCGCACTGGACGGGTTGCTCGGTTCGAACATCCCGGAGGTGAGCAGCGTGAAAGAGGACGGCGAATTGATAGCCGGCACCTACACGAGCTCCTCTCCTTTTGCCGCGGCCGGCTTGAAGAACATGGTTATAAAAGTCGGACAAGAAGGCTTCGTCATTCTCAGGGAGAAGGTCAGCGGACAAAATGCAATCGTCATTACAGCAAACACGGAAATCGGGGTACTCTACGGCGTCTTTCATTTTCTCAGGCTTCTTCAAACCGAGCAGGACATCTCAAGTCTTCGGATCATCTCCTTCCCGAGGATTAAACTCAGAATGCTCGATCACTGGGACAATCTGAACGGCACGGTTGAAAGGGGATACGCAGGTTTCTCGATATGGAACTGGCACACGCTTCCGACATTTATAAAACGTCGTTACATCGATTACGCGCGCGCTAACGCGTCCATCGGGATCAACGGAGCTGTCTTGAATAATGTCAACGCCGATCCACGCATAATGACGCGCCACTATCTCAAGAAGGTCGCGGCTCTTGCGGACGTGTTTCGACCTTACGGGATAAAGGTTTACCTGTGTGCCAACTTCGACGCGCCGATAATTCTCGGAAAGATGAAAACCGCTAACCCAACAGATCCGCGGGTGCAGGAATGGTGGAAAGATAAAGCGAAGGAAATCTATTCTTTCATCCCGGACTTCGGGGGATTCCTTGTGAAGGCGAATTCCGAGGGACAGCCGGGTCCTTCGGATTACGGACTCACTCAGGCTGACGGCGCGAATCTTCTCGCGAACGCGGTGAAACCTTACGGCGGTATCGTAATGTGGCGGGCATTTGTCTACACTTACAACGCGAAGGACCGTGCGAAACAGGCTTACGAAATATTCAAACCGCTCGACGGAAAATTCGCGGACAACGTACTTCTCCAGATAAAGAACGGTCCGCTCGATTTCCAGCCGCGCGAACCGTTCACTCCGTTATTCGGCGCGATGCCGAAAACGAATCTCATGATGGAGTTCCAGATTACAATGGAATACCTCGGCCAGGGGACGAGCACGGTCTATCTGGCACCACTGTTCAAGGAGACTCTGGAATCCGACACGTACGCGAAGGGCAAAGGATCAACCGTGGCGAAAGTCATCGACGGTTCACTCGATGCACACACGCTTACCGGGATTGCCGGCGTCTCGAATATCGGCGCCGACCGCAACTGGACCGGCAATGAGTTCGGGCAGTCGAGCTGGTACGCATTCGGGCGACTCGCGTGGAACCCGAACCTCTCGTCGGAGGAAATCGCGGACGAATGGATAAGGATGACCTTCTCGAACGATAAGGATGTCGTGAGTTCAATTGAAGATATGATGATGCAGTCGAGGGAAGCGGTCGTCAATTACATGGACCCGCTCGGTCTTAACATGATTTTCGGTTACGACAACCATTACGGCCCGGGCCCGTGGATAGACTACTCGCCGCATCCCGACTGGAATTCGACTTACTACCACAGGGCGGACAGTTTGGGCATCGGCTTCGATCGAACGAAGAGCGGGAGCGACGCGGTAAGCCAGTATCACCCGCCGCTGTCAGGGGAATTTGCCTCGCTCACCGAATGTCCGCCAAAGTTCCTTCTCTGGTTCCATCACGTCAGATGGGATTACAGGATGAAGTCCGGAAAAACGCTCTGGGACGAGATCTGCTACCATTATTATGCCGGTGTCGACAGTGTGCGCGAGATGCAGAAGGTCTGGAATTCATTGAAAGGAAAGATCGACAACGAGGAATGGAACGACGAGCGGATGTTCCTGGAGATCCAGGAAAAAGAGGCGGTGTGGTGGAGGAACGCGTGCGTACTGTATTTCCAAACATTCTCGAAAATGCCGATACCCGCGGGACTTGAGAAACCCGACAAGACTCTTGAGTATTACGAGAGCCTGAAATTTCCCAACGCGCCGGGGACATGGTAGAACAAAAGAACAGCAGGCTTAGGTCGAGATGAATTATCCGAGGAATGTCGGACGATTTGTCATGCACGTTTCCGCCGCGCCGGACAGAGTCTTCCCGCTGCTGTGTCCAGTCAGGGAATACGAGTGGATCGAGACGTGGAGATGTGAGATGGTCCACAGTAAATCCGGTTTTGCCGAGCTCGACTGCGTCTTCAAGACGCGGCACGGCGACGTGGAAGACGTCTGGACCGTGAGCAGATACGAGCCGAATGAGCTGATCGAATTCGTTGTCTCCTCGGCATTCAGGGTGATGAGATACAGCTTCACGCTGAGTCCGGATGGAGAGCACGCGACGAAGATCGTCATCGAGCAGACGGCGACGGCTCTCAACAGAGAGAATGAGAAATATGTCGAGGATCCACATTTCGAGATACACATGAAGATGCTTGAGGTCATGTTGAATCATTATCTCATGACGGGAAAGATGATTCCCGACGCGGAAGCTGTCAAGAAGGCAACCGGGGCATCTCAAGCGGTCTGAATTGGCTGAGCACTGCGCAATTCTTAAATTAATTCGTTAAGATGTTTTCACTAATGTTGGAGGTTGATGTGGCGAAACAGCCAAGCGGGAGCTTGAAGGGCAAACGCGCTTCGCGGGACAGGAAGGTGCTTCGGAAGCATTCGGGTGCTGTGAAGTCATCTCGATCGGCCAATTCGAGGAAAGGCAATACACCCTCTCATGTTTTTGAAAAGGACTCACTCGACATCCTCCGCTCCGCCCTCGACCAGATCGAGAGAGGCTTTGCTGACCTGCCGTCGTCCGCCCTGCCTATCAAGAACAAGAAAAGCTTCGAAAAGGTAATGGGCGAAGTGGCGGAGCGGATGAAGAACAACTACCCCTACTTTCATCCTTTATATGCCGGCCAGATGCTCAAGCCGCCGCACCCGATCGCGAGAGTCGCGTACATGCTCTCGATGTGGATAAACCCGAACAACCACGCGCTCGACGGCGGACGAGCGAGCTCGAAGATGGAGAAGGAGGCCGTGGCAGAAATCGCGAGAATGTTTGGCTGGGAAACCCACCTCGGCCATCTCACCGGCGGCGGTACGATGGCGAACCTCGAGGCGCTGTGGGTCGCGGGACAACTCAACCCCGGCAGGAAGGTGGTCGCTTCCGAACAGGCACATTACACTCACTCTCGAATAAGCGCCGTGCTGGGACTGAAGTACGAATCGATCCCTTGCGACGGGAGGGGGAGAATGGATATTGCTGCTCTGCGGAAGAAGCTGGACACGGGCGAGATCGGAACCGTAGTCGCGACGATCGGCACGACGGGAATCGGCGCCATCGACCCGCTCCCTAAACTTCTGGAACTGCGCGAACATTACGGCTTCCGGCTTCACGCCGACTCCGCGTACGGCGGATATTACGTCCTCGCGGATAACCTGACGAAAGAAACGCGTGAAGTTTACGATAGGATCGGCGAGACAGATTCCATCGTCGTAGATCCGCACAAGCACGGGCTGCAGCCATACGCGTGCGGCTGCGTGCTATTCCGCGACCCCACGGTCGCGCGGTTCTACAAACACGATTCTCCTTACACATACTTCACATCCGAGGAGCTTCATCTCGGTGAGATAAGTCTCGAATGTTCAAGAGCCGGGGCTTCCGCAGTCGGACTCTGGGCTACACAGCGACTCCTTCCCCTGGTGAAAGGCGGCGAGTTTGCCAGATCGCTGGAGAGTTGTCGAGAAGCCGCGCTTGACTTATACGGAAGGATTCTATCTGACAGGCGATTCATTTCGCCATTTCCTCCGGAGCTTGATATCGTCGTGTGGGCGCCAGTCTCGGACGCGGTCACCAGGGCGTCCGGGATGTCCCGTGCGATTTTCGACAAAGCGGCGAAGCTAAACCTTCACCTGGCTCTGGTCGAATTGCCGGCGTCCTTATTCAATCTTGAGTCGGTCGGTATGAAGAAGGACGCAGAAACCATAACCTGCCTGAGATCGGTACTCATGAAGCCGGAACATAAAAAGTGGATCGGGCGATTGTGGAAGATCCTGGATATCGCGGCAACGGAAGTCATGCGGCAACACGGATTCAAGAGAAATTCATAAAATGGAAACGATGCGATGCGGACACTGAAACCATTATTCGAAGGAAACAAAAGATGGGCGGAGAAGATCAAGGAGAACGACCCTGATTTCTTCACGCGCCTGGCAAACCAGCAGGCTCCACAGTACTTGTGGATAGGATGTTCAGACAGCCGCGTGCCTGCAACCGAAATCGTCGATCTGGCTCCGGGTGAAATTTTCGTCCACAGGAATATCGCTAACCTTGTCGTTCACTCGGACCTCAATTGCCTCTCAGTCATTCAGTTCGCGGTGGAAGTCCTGAAGGTGAAGCACATTATCGTATGCGGCCATTACGGCTGTGGAGGCGTAAAGGCGGCTATGGGGAAGGAGAAACACGGCCTGATGGACAACTGGATACAGTACGTGAGGGATATTTACACGCGCCACCAGATAGTTCTCGACGCTCACCCCGACGAGTCCGCCAGGTATAACCTTCTCTGCGAATTAAACGTCATGGAACAGGTATGGAATGTCTGCCAGACCACGTTCGTGCAGAACGCATGGGACGCGGGCAGAGAACTCAATGTGCACGGCTGGATATACGACGTCGGCGACGGGATTTTGAGAGATCTCGATGTAACGGTGACGAACCGGGCGGAGTCAAAGGCAATAAGGAGGAGGGTGTAAATTTCGTCCCCCGTGTTTGCGCCTGGATATGAAATGTCATCCTAAGGAAAATGTTGCACAGAGTCCCATAGAGAAGCGGGGAGCAATGCAGAGTTCCTGCCCGGCGGATCCCCGTCTCTGTGTATCCAGTTGTTCCATCTGATTGGAGCAGGCGCGATACCGTACAATTCTTTCCGGGAGTTTTTGTATCTTGGTGTCGGCTTTTAAATGAATGGAGCATCTGGAATGAAAAGCGAGTCTACCGCGGATATCCCCGGCAAATTCACGATTGGCCTGATACAGATGGCGTTAGGCGCAGATTTGAACGCTAATCTTAAAAAAGCAATCTCGATGATCGAGAGGGCGGCGAAGCAGGGTGCGGAAGTGATTTGTCTCCCCGAATTGTTCAAGTCGAAATATTTCTGCCAGAACGAGGACGTCAAGAATTTTCAACTTGCTGAAACGATACCTGGTCCGTCCACGCTGGCCGTCTCAAAAGTCGCGAAGAAGCATAAGGTTGCCGTGGTTGTTCCGCTCTTCGAGAAGCGCACTATGGGAATCTATCACAACTCCGCGGCGATCATCGACGCGAACGGAGAGATTGCCGGCGTCTACAGGAAGATGCATATACCAGACGACCCGGCATTCTACGAAAAGTTCTACTTCACACCCGGCGACCTGGGCTTCAATTCCTTCAGGACGAAGTACGGCGATATCGGGACCCTCATCTGCTGGGACCAATGGTATCCTGAAGCCGCGCGGCTCACGGCGCTGAAAGGCGCGAGCATACTGTTTTACCCGACGGCTATCGGCTGGCATCCGCACGAAAAGGCGGAACACGGCAAAGCGCAGTTTGAATCCTGGCAGACTGTCCAAAGAGGGCACGCGATAGCGAACGGAGTTTATGTTGCCGCGGTGAACCGTGTCGGGTTGGAGAAAGTAGACGAGAAAAGTCCGGGCATAGAGTTCTGGGGACAATCGTTCGTAGTCGACCCGCAGGGAAAGTTTCTCGCGCAGGCTTCTGTCGACAAAGAGGAAATACTCATGGCGGAGGTTGACCTCGGGCGAATCGAATATATCCGCCAGAACTGGCCGTTCCTCCGCGATCGGCGAATCGACGCATATGACGGGATCAAGGAAAGGTATTCTAAAGAAAGTCAAAGGTCAAAGTTCAAAAGTCAAAAAAGAGATATTTGAAGTTGAATTTGCATGGAGGGGCATTGAATGGGACAGGAGATTAAGAAACGGGCATATTACTTCTCATTACAGATTGTGAAGTTTATTGATTCATTTGGATCCAGGAGTATTCGTTCCAGTTTGATTGACCAGCTGCTTAGGTCCGCGACATTGGTGGGGGCGAATCTGATTGAGGCAAGGGCAGCGCATTCGAGAAAAGATTTTATCAAGTTCTACGAAATAGGATTGAAGTCCGACAACGAGACCAAATACTGGCTGTGTTTACTCAGGGATGGTTTCAATTTGGACCGACGAAAAGTGGAGCCACTGCTGAACGAAGCAGACGAAATCTCGAAGATAATTGCAACAATTGTCATCAAGCTGAAGAGGAGCAGGGGACCACTTCCATCTGTCAATGAAGAACATGCCGCCCATCTCCCTTTTCGACTTCTTTCATGACTAGACAGGACTCGATTATTCCGCCGTCCCGGCTTGGCTATCGCCTCCCCGCGGAATGGGAGCGGCATGAGGCGACCTGGCTCGGCTGGCCGCACAACAGGAGCGACTGGCCCGGTAGGTTCGCGCCGATACCATGGGTGTACGCCGAAATAGTCAGAAGAATTTCCGCAGGCGAGAAGGCCAGAATCGTAGTGGAGTCGAAAGAGCACGAGAGGCAGACGCGCGCGGTGCTCAAGTCCGTGAACGTCGATGTCTCGAACGTCGAGTTCTTCACTCTGAAGACAGACAGGGGCTGGACGCGCGACTCGGGTCCTCAATTCGTGAAGAACGAGGATGGAATTGCCCAGGTGAATTTCAAATTCAACGGCTGGGCAAAATATCCAGACTACAAGAAAGACCGCAGCCTTCCCGGCTTCATTTCGAAGAAGCTCGGGTTCAAATCGTTCCTTCCTGAACATAAAGGCAGGCATGTGGTACTGGAAGGCGGCTCGATTGATTACAATGGCAACGGGACTCTTCTCACGACGGAAGAATGTCTCCTCGATGAGAATGTGCAGACACGAAACGCGGGATTCCAAAAAGAAGATTACGAAGAAGTGTTCAGAGATTACCTCGGCATCACGAACGTTCGCTGGCTGGGCAAGGGCATCGTGGGCGATGACACGCATGGTCACGTCGACGACTTGTGCCGGTTTGTAAACGGGAAGACGCTCCTCCTCGTTCAGGAAAAGAACCCGACCGACGCCAACTATAGACCTCTCCAGGAAAACAGGGAACGTTTTCAGGATTTCAGGTTGGAAGACGGAGCCAGGCCGGAAGTTGCGTTCCTTCCGATGCCTCAGCCTGTAATCTTCAAAGGGCAGCGGCTCCCCGCGAGCTACGCGAATTTCTACATCTCGAACTCCGCCGTCCTCGTACCGACGTTTGACGACCCTAACGACAGGGTCGCGCTGGGAATTATCGCCGAGCTCATTACCGACCGTCCTGTTATTGGAATTCACGCGCTGGATCTTGTTTGGGGACTCGGCACGCTTCACTGCCTTACTCACGACCAGCCGGCGCCCTGAAGGGGGCAATCTTGCGAAGGTTGCGGAAATATCGCAAGTTTGTTGAGGTGTTGTTCTCTTAAGTTTTCGTAAGGTTCAGGGCCGGTTTGACTTTTGCCGGGATAGAGGGTAATATTTTGGTGAGGCATGCGTCAAGTGGCAATAGCGTTAGTATCCACTATTCACCCCGAGTTAATTGCGCCGTGCGGAATGAACTGCGCGGTATGCGGTCACTATCTTGCCTTTCTGAACAAGATCCCGCTTCGAAAAGGAATAACCTACTGCGAGGGTTGCCGGCCCACCAGCAAACACTGTGCTATGCTCAGGCACAAATGCCAGGAGACTCTCAAACTCGCCGAAGGTGAAATCGACTACTGTTGCGATTGCGATTCATATCCCTGCGAAAGACTAAATCACCTGGACAAACGGTACCGCGAGAAATACGGCGTGAGCATGATAGGCAACCTAGAGGAAATAAGATCGTCCGGCCTGGCGGACTTCATTGCGGCGCAGGTCGAGAAGTACAGGTGCCCGCGATGCGGCGGGCTCATCTCCGTGCACAACAAGAAATGTTTCAGGTGCGACAAGATTGTCAGCTGGAATGAGTAGTGCGGTCTAACCC
>JAJYJD010000124.1 GCA_021789755.1 Bacteroidota bacterium | reverse complement strand
CGCGAGAGCGAAGGCTTTCGGGATGAACGTCATCGGGTACGATCCGCTCCTTGCGGGAGATGCAGCATCGAAGCTGGGACTCGAGACGGTTGCGCTCGACGATGTTTACAGCCGCTCCGATTTCATAACGGTGCATACTCCTCTGACAGAAGAGACCCGCGGGATACTTGGCGAGAAGTCATTCGCGAAGTGCAAACGCGGAGTCCGGGTTATCAATTGCGCAAGAGGCGGGATCATCGACGAGCAGGCGCTGCTCAAGGCGCTTGAGAGCGGCCAGGTCGCCGGCGCAGCTCTCGATGTGTTCGTGAAAGAGCCGCCGACCGACAATCCCCTGCTGAAGCACCCGAAGGTCGTAGCAACACCGCACCTTGGGGCTTCGACGGAAGAAGCGCAGGAGAAGGTCGCGAAACAAATCGGCGAACAGCTGGTTGATTTCTTCAAAGGAAGAGGAATCGTAGGAGCCGTGAATATAATCGACTACCAGACTGCCGTGAGCGAGGAGTTGCGCGCCTACCTTGTCCTGGCCGAAAAGATCGGCTCGCTCCACGCACAACTGTTGAATGGTAAGGTGAAATCGATAACCGCTTCATATCGCGGCGCACTTCTCCAGAAATCATCGGAGCTTCTCTCGACTGCGGTTCTAAAGGGGCTCCTGGACAAGATGATGTTCGCCCCGGTAAACTTCGTCAATGCTTTATTTCTCGCGAAAGAGATGGGCATCGCCGTCAGCGAGATGAAAGAGCAGGACGGAGAGCACTATTCAGAGCTGCTCACCATAACGATGCAGACTGAGAAGGAAGAACGGTCCATATCGGGAACGGTATTCGGTGAAACCGACATGAGAATCGTCGGGATAGACCGTTTGCATTTCGAAGTCGTTCCCGAAGGTTATCTGCTGTTTTACTCGAATATCGACCGACCCGGTATGCTTGCTGCGGTAGGGAGTCTTCTGGCCTCGTCAGATGTGAACATTGCGGGACTGTCGCTCGGAAGGTCGGCGCCCGGCGAAAGGGCAATAACTGTCATGAGCGTCGATAGCGATATCCCTGCACCGGTATTGAAGGAGATTTCGAAGATCGAAGGAGTCTTCGAGGTCAAGACCGTGAAACTATGAGGTGAAGCCTTGCGAAGATCCGCGACCTTCGCAAGGTTCACATCTCGGAGTCTACAACGAGGATATGAATCTCCGATATTCATTCGGCGTTTATGACCGGAGCGGATATACCGGCGCAATCAAAAGCTTTCAGCTACCCGTGCTTGAAGCTTACGGCTACATCAATCATGGCCTGCTGCTTCGATATGACATGTGGTGGGCAGGATCTCAAGTACTTAATGAAGGCGGAGGGTTTTCTGCTGCCGCGCCGTTCCCGATCTTCAGAGCCTCAGAGGGAATCTGCTGTCGCGACTCAGCCCGCCTTGCTGCAAACCATTCTCAACCGTGAGCGCATGTCTCTCTTCCCGCAGATAGAGTAGTTCAGCTTCTTGAGTAGGATTAATTTCGCCATCATTGATTACACGCTGGGAATACTCTTTTAGATTTCGGCCTCACGTCGCAGAATTGACGAGTGTCGGTCGTTAAGCCCGTGACTTGAAGGAGGCACGGGCTTCTTGTTTGCCTCTCTGAGACCCATAAATGGTGTTAGTAATGTACGATTTCGCCCCCTTTTTTTCATTTTAAACTTGACAAGGTAGATTTGGCAGATTATATTCTATCGACTTTTATGCTGGCCGAGGAGTTTGAGGAGGACCTTAGTTCGAATTGTATTATTTACCCGCGCACTATCTGCGGGTATACTCCCCATCCCACCAACCGAAATCCTCTTCCTATCAATATCGAATAGGAGTAGATAGAGTGTTTGAGTTACCGACGGACCTTGACTCTTTACATCACGGCTTCAAGAACAAATCGACACCCGATGCTCCATTTTTCTGTGGAGCAGGTTTTCCGGTGATCTCGACAAGACACATTTGAAGACATGTTTTTGCCGAAGAACCTTTACAAGACTCAGTTCAACGACACAGCCGGATTGTCGGCGGGGTGTTCTCTAACCAGAAATTCGACTTCGTATCCCTGAATGCAATAGCACCAATGATTTCGTTAGGAGAGCTTCTCACGGACCATTTTCAAAATCAGAATCTCACCGCGGGTGTTAGAGTGGCGAAATCCGCTTACCCTTCTCGTGAATGGACCGAATGTCAGCTCAACAGGGGGCAACTGCTGGTTGACGAAAGTGATTCATTGTTCTCACCTACAAACCAATTCCATACTCAAGGAGGTATTATGAAGAGAAGGAGAACGCAAACCACAAATCGCAAGGAGGCATTGAAATGAAGAATCTACCGCTCGCTTCGTTGCTTGCTTTATGTTTCCTTTCTTTTGCCGCTGGCGCTGCTTTTGCGCAGACCGGCACTATCAAGGGAAAGATTACTGACAAGCAGACCGGTGAAACTCTCCCCGGCGCAACGATTGTAGTGGAAGGTACAGCTCATGGTGCCGCAGCAGACGTGAACGGCGATTACACCATAGAGGGCGTGCCTGCCGGAAGGTATCAGCTGGTCGCAAGATATATAGGTTACCAAAGTGAGACGGTCGTTTCCCAGGTTTACGATGGGCAGACAACGACTGAGAATTTTCAACTTGCCCCGAGCGGATACACAACGAACCCTGTTGTTGTGACCGCGATAGGTACGCAGGAATCACGTGCCCATATGGGAACACAAGTATCCTCGGTTGCAGGGCAGTCGCTTGTCCTTTCAGGTTCCAATAACATTATAACGGATCTAGCCGCGAAGGCCCCAGGCGTTTACACTACTGAAACCAGCGGTGACCCTGGAGCTGCGACAAGAATCATACTCCGTGGAGTCCGTTCTCTTCAGGGCGATAACCAACCGCTGATCGTGGTCGACGGAGAGCCGGTATTCAGCGGAACCGTTGGAGGTCTGAACATGAACAACGGCAGTGGAAGTGCGATCGGCGCTAACGATGTCGGTGGTGTATCAGCTCTATCAGTGTTGAGCAGTATTAACCCGCATGACATTGCGTCCGTCGAGATCTACGAGGGACCTTCGGCCGCTGCTATCTGGGGATCAGAAGGCGCCAACGGCGTTATCGTCATAACCACAAAGAGCGGAACGTTCGCTCCCGGAAAGAAGGTCAACATTTCGCTGAGGAGCAATACTGAGGTCGACAACCTGTTGAGAGAATTTCCGCTTCAGACTCAGTACGGCCAGGGTGAAAATGGCACCTATATCTCAAACATTGATCCCAGAATTGCTTATACACCCTTCAGCTGGGGAGACCGAATTTCGGCCCGGCCCGGCGGACAGAATGTGCTTGCTTATCCTGGCTATGCTTATGCGCCAATTGTCGTTATGAATTCGAAAGCGATTTATGACCATGCCGGCGAACTTTTCAGCCCGGCAGTTTCAGAAGAGTATGGCGCGACCATAAGCGGAGGTGATCAGACCGGAAACTTCTACGTGGATCTCGATCGTCTGGGTCAGAACGGCATCGTAAAGGCAAATTCGAATTACGACCAGACTTCGATCAGGACTTCGGTCACGCGAGCTTTTGCGCAGGGTCTGACGGTCGACCTGAACGCGGCATATACCAACACCAGTTCCAGTCGTATCCAGCAGGGATCGAACATCTCCGGTCTGTTGCTCGGTGCGTACCGCACCCCACCGGATTTTAACAACATTCCTTATCTGGTGAATTATATTTCTCCGGCCGGAGCCGTTACACCGGGGGTTCAGAGGTCATTTAGAAACTCATCCGGTAATCCGGCTGCGAGTGCGGGGTACGATAACCCCTTCTTCACCGTCTATATGAATCCGACGACGATTACATTGGACCACTTGACTGGATCGGGTTCTGTGTCATACGATGCAGCTGATTGGCTCAACTTCACATACAGGGCTGGCGTAGATTACATTACTGATCGTGATAACACCGAGCTTGCTCCGCATGACGCCAGCCAGCCACTCGGACAGCTCATTCGCAACGTGAACACCTCGTATATGGTGAACAGCGATCTGATGGGACGCGCCAGTCATACGTTCTCGGATGACTTCAATTCCACATTGCTGGTCGGTTTCCATTTAGATAACACGGAATATGACAACACGGGCATCATAGGCACATCGTTTATCATACCGACCGCTCCTCCGACGCTCGGTAACGCGAAGACCTTTGCCCCTGGTGAGTCGAAGATCATTACCAGGAATGCTGCTCTCTATGGTCAGTTGAACTTGAACTTTTACAAGCAGTTGTTCTTCACGTTCGCGGGACGCGACGAGAGCTCATCCACATACGGACCGAGTGCTCCATCGTTATTCTTCTATCCCTCCGCGAGTGTGGCATGGGAATTCACGCAGCTCCCTATGCTGCAGGGCAGCTCGATACTCACATACGGTAAATTGAGAGCGGCCTATGGCGAAGCAGCTGTACAGCCGCCGGCTTATTCTACAAACACTTACGTCGTAGCCAACCCTGTTATCGGGAACGGTTTCGGCCCTGCAATCGGCCTTCAGTATTACGGCGGCGGAGTCGTTAGTTCCACGACACTTGGGAACGCGGCGCTCGGTCCTGAAAAGACCACTGAGAGTGAGTTCGGGCTTGACATGAGACTTCTGGATGACCGCGTCTCGATGAGTCTGACCGCGTATCATGATCTGACAACAGACGCCATCCTCGGCTTGAATGTCGCTCCGACTTCGGGATTCAGCGCGATCAATGCGAATGCGGCCAAGCTTAGCAACGTCGGATATGAAGCACAATTGACAGTGGACTGGCTCAGGTTCGGTGGCTTCTCATGGCAGACAATGGGCACCTGGTCCACGAACCACAATATTGTCTACGACCTTTCCGGCGTTTCCAACGTCTTCTTGTCCGGGTTTACGGATCCGGCTTCGGAAGCCGTCCTCGGTCAGGCAGTCGGCATTTTGTACGGGACTCGCTGGGACCGCAATCCGAACGGTACCCTTGCACTCACGCCACAGGGATTCCCAGTCGGGGATTCAGCTACACCCGGTGTTATCGGCGACCCGAATCCTAAGTACACAGCCAGTGTTACAAACACCTTCCGCTTTCAGCGCTTCACGCTGTCCTTCACTTTCGACTGGAAGGTCGGAGGACAGGTCTGGAACGGAACGAAGGGCGCCCTTTCCTATTTCGGCACGGCAGGATACCAGAACTGGTGGACAACCATCAGTGCAGCTCAGGCAAGCACACTTAAGAATTACGACGGATATACAGTGGCGCAGATGGCGAACGGAGAAGATTGGTCGTCGGTTCCGTATTTCGCAGACGGCTTCAATGCGAAGATGACAGCCAGCGCTGCCTATATCAAGAATTCAGACGGCACGTACTCCTTCCGCGGTTATGTTCATAACTTCGGCGGCGGGAATGTCATTGTCGACGAGTCGTATTTCTACGACGGCCCCGGCTCTGGATTCACGGGCCCGGCGGAAGGGTTCATCGAAGACGGCAGTTACGTAAGGCTCCGCGACTTGTCCCTCTCTTATACGCTCCCATTGAAGGAACTCGGCCTGGAAAGCGTGCAGCTGAGTGTCATCGGCCGCAACCTTGCGTTGTGGACTAAATACACGGGCGTAGATCCGGAAGCCAACCTGACCGGACCGACGAACGGACAGGGACTCGACTACTTCAACAACCCAAGCGTCAGGACTTGGATATTCTCAATCGCGGTGAATTACTAAGAAAGGGAGCAACATGAAGAAGACTTTGAAATACGTCGCGATACTGGCGGTGTTCGGTGTAGTCCTCGTGGGTTGTAAGTCGTTCACGAAGGGCTACTCGACCAGCCCGTATGGCGCAACAAGTGCACCTGCTCCGCAATTGTTTACCGGAGCGGAGGGATCCTTCGACGAGTTCATGGAAGGTTTTCCCGCGCAGATCTCGTGTATATGGGCACAGTCTGTAACAGGCACAGACAGACAGTACCTGGGTTATTACAATTACCAGACGTCTGCACAAGATTACGCCAACGATTGGGCGACTGCTTACACCAATGTTCTTTACAACCTCAAACTCACCGAGCAAGAGGCGGCGGCAGTCGGACAGAAAAACCTCGAGGGCGCGGCGAAGATCCTGGAAGGAATACAAATGGGCACGATAACGGCTCTCTGGGGAGATGTTCCTTACTCGCAGGCAGATGAGCCGAACGTGACGACTACGCCTAAATTCGACCCGCAGGCGACCGTTTACAACGAGGTGCAGGCTACGCTAGACAGCGGCATCGCATTGTTGAGCTCGAACAAGGCCAAGTTACAGGCCGACATTTTCAGCTCGGCTGGAGATCCGAATATCTGGCTTGCGGCGGCATACACCGCGAAGGCCAGATATGAAATGCAGGCCGCCCGTGGAGATCACTATTCGCCTGCAGATCTGAACAACGTGATTACCTGGGCGAAGCAGGGGATCATCGCCACCGACGGATCGCAGGATATGAAGTTCCTGCATACCAATGGAGTCTACAATGGCGACATGAACCTTTGGTATTCGTTCGGCAATTATGACAGGCAGGGTTACGTCGGCGCGAGCAAGAGCTTCGCGATTCCCATGATGGAAGCTTACGGCTACGGCAACGAGATGAACTACTATTTCGACACCACTGCGGCCCCGGTTGACCTGAACTATAACACCGGAGCATTCGGTGCGAAAGCTTCGTTCCCGATTTTCGGGGCTTCTGAAACGAACCTGCTGATAGCTGAAGCTTACGCAAGATTAGGCGGAGCGGCGAATTTGGCTTCTGCTCTGACATACCTGAATGATGCAATTACGTACAACAACAACGCCTTCGGCGATTCCACTGCCGCTTACGCAACTGCGAATCCGGCGGTCGCCACTCAAAGTGCGATGTTGCAGACGATCTTCAACGAAGAATACATGGCACTCTTCCCTCAGGTCGAGGAGTTCAATTTCGTTAGGAGAGTGGATTACCAGATCATTTACGGGACAAATGTGAAACTTACGCCAACTAATGGCACAAAGTTCCCGCAGCGGTTCTTCTACCCGACGAACGAAATAACGTCTAACCCGAATACTCCACCGCAAGGAGCGGCGGATCTTTACAAACCAACATCAGTCAACAGTGTCGCCGACCCAATGCTTTCGCAGTAGGGTAGCTTAACAGGTTGTTGTTTCACAGCCAGCAACTTGGTCCCGTGCCGTCTGTACGGCACGGGATTTTTTTTGATGCCGTTCTGTATTCTTGATCCAAGACAAGCTAAAAAGATTGCCGAAAGGCCGCGGTTTATTCCTTTTTTCACTTGACAAAGCTAACGGGGCAGATTATATTTCAACGAATTTCATGCTGGCTGTGGAGCTCCAGAAGGACCCGAAATCGATTCGGTGCAACCTTCAATCACGTATTTCGGGGCTGTCCTCCCTCCCAACCGAAATTTCTTAACTAAAGGGGAAGCAGGAAGAGTATTGACGTTTAGATTACGAAAGAACCTCGCTCATCAGCAATCCGGCTTAAAAGAAAAATCAACAGGCGAAATTATATTTTCATCGTTGGAAGATCCGGCGTCTGCATTGATTGAGCAGGGCTCGAGACATGCTGCTGCAAAAAGACCTTTAAAGTTTCCAGGACAGATTTGCCGCAGGGTCCTCGAGGGGGTATTCTCTTTTCAGCACTGTTTGTTGGAATCCCCGAGCGTCGTGGCGCAATGATACAGTCAAGAGAGCTGCACGCAGACGATCTTCAGTTTCGAAATCCCCTCTCAAGTGCGAGGGGGGCGAAATGCGTTTACGTTTTTCCAGTGTCAGCCGTATCTCAACTCGGCAGGGGGCAACTTGCTGGTTGATATAGGCTTCTTATTGTTCTGCTCTACTTACTCATCCCAAAGACACCGACTGTTGTCGGCTCAAATTTCACATCCAAGGAGGTAATATGAAACGAACCGGTAGAATCGGACTGGCAGTTTTTCTTTTTGTTGGTCTGGTTGTAAGCATGTTTGGGTGTTTGAATGTGGATCAACCAAATGTACCGCCTACCAATTTTACTTCAAACGTCAAGTTTGTGGACCTGGCGAACACCGGCACGAATATGGTGGCAACGTTCGACAATGGCACATCAGCTGCTACATTGACTTACGGTAACAACTCTGCTTATGTAACGATGCCGGCTGGATCCCGAAGGATGAAATTCGTGTACGGTGCGACGACCGATACGTTGAGGCAAGCATTCGCGTCATACGGTCAGTACACTTATTTCAGTATTTTTGATCCCGCCAACGGTGATGTGGCCCGGACATATATTTCCTTCGGGCAAAGCTACACATTTTCCTCCGCAGGTGTGGTGGATACCGCTCTTGTCAGATTCATAAACCTTTCGACCGACACTGCTTTCAGCTTTGCGAGCGGAATGGATTTCATGCTTGGCGGAAAATCGGTAGCCACCGGAGTCGCCTTTGGACAAGTTGCCGGGTATTTCAAAGTCCCTGCCGGCAATTCCAATTATGAGGTGTTTGCAACCTCTGCTGACACTACCGGTGGTACGCCGCTGATTTCGACCACAACATTGTCCGGCCTGGCCAGCCAAGGTCGCTATTCGATAGTCGTGTATGGAAATCACGCGAGTATTAACAAATCGGTCATACAAGAACACTAAAGGAGGACAGCAATGTTTAAGAGATTTGCTATAGGTTTGCTCCTGACACTTGCGATTCCGGCTCTGACGTATGCCCAGTACGGTAAGATTTCGGGAAAGGTCACGGATCGCGAAACGAAGGAGCCGCTGGTGGGAGCGACTGTGCTCCTTGAGGGAACAACCCTCGGTGCATCCACCAACTTGGATGGCGGATTCGTTATACTCAATGTCCCCGCCGGGACTTACACTGTTAAGACGACATACGTCGGCTATCATGCATTGACGATTACCGATGTGAGAATCCTCACCGGTCTTACAAGAGATCTTGAGATACAACTCTCAGGTACGTCTGTGAGTGCGCCTACAGTTGAGATCGTGGCACAGAGACCGCTGATTGAAAAGTCCGCCACAAACGCAATAAGAATTGTTGGCGCCCAGGAGATTCAGGCTCTGCCTGTCAGGGGCGCTCAGGCTTATTTCACGCTGCAGCCCGGTGTTGTCCTCCAGAATAACGAAGTGTTTTTGAGAGGCAGCCGTCCTGACGAAGTGGGATACCAAATCGAGGGTGCCGCCACCACGAACATAATGGGGACCAAGTCGGATCAGAATAACGGTTATGTCGGAAATTATATTACCACGATCCCCGAGGCTCTGCAGGAAATAAGCGTTCAAGCCGGAGGCTATAGTGCCGAATATGGCAACGCAAACAGCGGTATTATCCAACAGACATTCAAAACTGGCGGTTCCAAGTGGAATTTCATGGCCCAGGGAGAGACCGACAATTTTGGAAACTATCCCGGCAAGAAATTTGCCGACACATATTCTTACGGGTATTCTGATTACGTGGTCACTCTCGGTGGACCGCTTTTCTCCGACCATGTAAAACTCTTCCTCGCCGGCGAGAACAATTTCCAGTCAGATAACTATGCCGGTGGTCCTCTCTTCTGGACAGGCGCGGACTTCGGTTACCTGCACGACACAGGTGCAAACGGCGGACAGAAAGGCGACTCGGCGCTGGTTCAGTGGAACGGCGGAAACCTTCCGAAGGGGATGAACAACAGATACAGCCTCAACGGGTCGTTATTGTTCGACTATACTCCGCTGCAAATAAGAATTTCAGGAG
>JAJYJD010000123.1 GCA_021789755.1 Bacteroidota bacterium | reverse complement strand
TTTCGCGGTCATGACCACTTTCTCAATCCTTGTGCTTAGATATAAGGACAAGTCACCGCGGGAATGGAAGGTACCGCCCAATCTTATGATTGGGAAATTCGAGGTCCCGATAGGACTTACTTTCGTGTTCCTGGTACTGTTCGGACTTGGCCTGACGAACCTTTTCACCAAGCCGATTGCGACGGAAGGTGGAATCACATTCACTGTGGTGCTATTCGGCTTGTTCGCTTTCTCCGAGAAGGCTAACAGGAAGCTGCATGCGGCCAAACACGCCGATCTTGAAAAATTTAACGTGTATGCACAAGACAGTTTGACCGCCGAAGCAGTGGGCTGCAGACACCCCGTCCGTAAGCTCGTGGCAGTCAGGGCACCCAACCGTCTTCATCACCTGCAGCGCTGCCTCGAAGAGAACGATCCGGACGAGGTCGATATTGTGGTCATGACCGCGAAAACTATCCCCGGCCAGAGCACCGCGGTAAGGGATACCATCGACCTCCCCGAGGAGGAAGTTTTCAGCGAGGTTATCAAGCTGGCGGAGAAGCAGGGAAAGACCATCCTTCCGATTGTCGTCCCCACGAACAACGCGGTTTACGCGATCGCTCACACGACCGTACAGCTGGGAGCCGAGGAAGTATTTCTCGGTGCCTCTGAGCGTTATCCGCCCGAATATCAGATGCAGCAGTTTGCCTTGTATTGGGGTATGGTCGAGGCGGACGAAAATCATCACGTCGCGGTGAGAACCGTCGGACCCACGGGAGAGATGAAATTCGACCTGTAGGTACACCCGGTCGGAATCAGCACCCGGTTTGCTTTTTATTTTGTCTTTTGTGATATTTGCTTCGGTACAATCATTGACCGGGAATATATTAGCGGCTGTGCCCACACTGCCGCGCTGAATTAATTAACCATCACTAATCGAAGAGACTCTGCAATCGTGAAGAGTGTTGCATTCATTGGCACAGGCCTGATGGGAAAGCCGATGGCAATGAACGTCCTGAAGAAGGGGTTCCAACTTACAGTGTACAATCGAACGGCCGCAAAGACAGTTGAGCTCGGAAAGGCCGGAGCCGGGATTGCAGCAAGCCCCCGAGATGCAGCAAAGTCCGCAGATGTCGTCATCACGATGCTCTCGAATATCGAAGCAGTTGAGTCGACGCTCACCGGAGCAGACGGGATTCTCAGCGGGCTGGCCCGGGGAAAAGTTTACATCGACATGAGTACGATTACGCCGGAGGCTTCAAGAAAATTTGCGGGACTTGTTGAAGCGACCGGAGCTAAAATGCTTGACGCGCCTGTGGCGGGAAGCACAAACCTTGCGGAGAAAGGCGAGTTGACGATCATGGTCGGCGGCGATCCGCGGGTCCTCGACGAAGCGAGGGAAGTGCTTCAGGCGATGGGGAAGTTCATTTTTCACGTGGGAGACCACGGCTCGGCTCTCGCCCTCAAACTGGTCATCAACCACTTCGTAGCCGGCATGACCGCGCTGCTCGCTGAGGGCCTTGAACTGTCACAGAAGCTCGGCATTGACCCGTCCGTCCTCACAAACGTGATGAACACGAGCGTGATCAAGTCCCCGATGTATGACGTCAAGATCCCGAAAATGATCTCGCAGGACTACACTGCGCAATTTCCACTCAAGCTCCTTGTGAAGGACCTGAATTACATAGCACAAACCGCCAGGAAAGCGGGTGCGAAAATGCCGGTCCAGGCGATTGTGAGAGATCTTTATTCCACCGCAAACGACAGGGGATATGGAGAACAGGATTTCTCCGTTATCTACGAAATCATTGGAAAGAAGTAGAGAAGCCTTGGCCATATCGGGCCTGTGCGGCATGGGCCCATCGAATGAACGGAAGCCTATGCACGGAGCGTTGTTTACCAGGAGAGAAAGCATTTGACAGAAAAAGAGAAAATCAGGAAGGCAGTTCTTAAACTGCGGGACGAGCTTGATCAAGAGGAAGCTGTTCAGCGGAGCAAGAGTGTGCTCCGGCATCTCGAGAACCTGCCCGAGTACAGGAACGCCGGCCTCGTCCATACATATATTTCTTCCAGGCCGAATGAAGTCGATACCATAATGCTTATTGCACGATCGTTCGCTCGCGGAAAGAGAATCGCAGTTCCCGTGATCACGGATAAGAAGGAAAGAAAGCTCGAGACATCCGAGCTCATGAACATCGGTGATCTGGCCGAAGGACCTTTTGACACGAAAGAACCCAAAGTGTTCTCCGCGGTGCCGCTCGAAGAAGTGGACCTCTTCATCGTCCCGGTTGTGGCAGTCGACAGATCAGGGAACCGAATCGGCTGGGGGTTCGGTTACTACGACAATTTCCTCCAATCACAGAAGAAGACAATTGTCGCCCTTGCTTACAACTTTCAGGTAGTCGATACTATTGAGCCGTCCGACACGGACGTGAAAGTCGATTATATTGTGACTGAGAACGAGATCATCAAAACGAACGCACGGCGTTAAAGCCGGCCGACAATAGAAGCAGCCATGGACCAGCCGAATTCCGAATCCGCCAGGGGCAACCGAAGAATTTACAAGTCGTCGACCGACAGGATTATCGACGGTGTTTGCGGCGGCGTAGCCGAGTATGTCGGCGTCGGTGCGACTGTGATACGCCTCCTCCTGATCGCATTTTCGATCTTAAGCCTCGGTGCCGGAATAATTCTGTATATAATCGCGATGATTGTTATTCCCGCAAGACCGGTGAGTCTTGATCATCCTGGAGAGCCTGCAGGGGAAAGCCGTCAGGCTGCGGGAGGAGACACCATTACACTTGTCCTTGGAATTGTTATAGTTATAGTCGGGGTCACATTATTCTTCGATTACTACAATGTCATCCCTTTCACGCTGACGTTTCATCAATTCGGACGGCTTGCCCTCCCGATAATATTCATCCTTATCGGAGGGGGCTTGTTGCTTGGAAGGGAGAAAGGGGGGAGCTCGAAGGAAAGAGCTGAGGGTGAAAGTGTTGTTCATGGAGTGGAGAAGAAAAGACTCGCTCGGTCCGTCCGCGACAAGAAGATCGCGGGAGTCTGCGGTGGCCTTGCAGACTATCTCGATGTCGATTCGACGATCGTGAGGCTTGTTTACGTCGTCCTGGCTTTCGCATCCTTCGGACTGGCGCTTGTTCTGTATGTTGTATGTGCTTTCATTATTCCAAAGGAGGTTGATTGATGAGCACAGTTGCTGAAAGAAAAAGCCACGTCGGCACTTTTCTTCTCGGTCTGTTCCTGTTGCTTTTTGGCGTCCTGCTGTTGATGAGCCGCGCTGGAGTCATAAATTTGAATTTTACCAGGATAGCCGGGTTTGCCGTACTAATCGTCGGGGCCTATGAGGCCATCACGGCATTCGCTTATACTGACCAGAGAAGACTTTTCTGGGGATCTATTCTCTTTCTTACCGCGACGCTCGTGCTGCTCGTTTCTTACCAGTTTATACCCGACGCGTGGAGTCAGATTTGGCCGTCTGCTCTCATGATTCCCGGCCTGGCGTTCCTCATGCTTTTCTTCTCGAATCCGAGAGAGTACTCGCTGTTGTTCATCGCTGCATTGTTTGTCATAGTCGGCTGGAGCCTTCTCGCCGCCCAGAAGGGCGACTATGGCATCAGCGAAGGAGTATTTGGCGCTCTTAGGTTTCTTGTCCCGCTCGCAGTGGTTGTAGCCGGCGTATACATAATCTGGAAAAATTTCTTCAGGACGCGCACATAAAATATGGAATCGATCCCGGTCCGCGTAGTGCGAATCCGGGTAAGAGCCGGAGCGTCGAAGATCTCACGCTCATTGAGAAACGCAGCGGCAGTCCCGCACTATAACAGGAACTCTTCGGCCGCGCTTAAACAATAAGGGTGACGTATGGAACGTACTCTCTTGAACGAGCAGGAAAAGCCGGGCCGGACTCACTTCGAGATACTTTTTATGAGTTGGGCGGGCTGGGTCTTTGATTTCTACAGCCTTATACTCTTTACATTTCTCCTCATACCGATAAGTGCCGAATTCCATCTGAGCAATGTTTCCCGATCATACGTCATTGGCTCGTCCCTGGCCGCGACTGCGCTGGGTGGAGTGGTCATGGGCATACTGTCGGATCGCTACGGGCGGAGAAAGGTCTTGCAGTGGACGATACTCACCTACAGTATCGGCACATTCCTCAGCGGGTTTGCGCCGAGCCTTCCGTTTCTGATAGTCTTCTGCATAGTCACAGGGATTGGCGTCGGGGGTGAATGGGCTACCGGCCAGACTTATGTCGGAGAAACTTTTCCGCCGAAAGTCAGGGCGAGATACGCGGCATTCATGCAGACCGGCGCGCCGTTCGGTATAGTCCTCGCTTCCATCGTCGGCGGTTTTGTCGAACCTTCAATAGGCTGGCGCGCGTGCTTTTTCATATCCATCCTGCCTGCCGCACTCGTGATCCTGATTCGAAGGAGACTTCCCGAATCGGATGTCTGGGCCGAAAGAAGGAGGTTGATTTCAGAAGAAGGGTTCAAAGCCGCGAATGTGGATTTGGAATCGAAGAATAAATTTATTCTCCTGTTTTCTGCCGAGTACAGAAAGCTTTTCATCCAGTCTCTCGTGCTGGCGATATTCGACATGTCTGCGTACTGGTTCACTTATTCATGGCTCCCCGGTTACCTTCATGAGCAGCGGCAATTCCCGATGGCGAAATCGGCAGCCTGGATGCTGATCACCCAGGCCGGCGGATTGCTCGGCTATCTCTCCTTCGGCTTCGTGGCAGACCGATTGGGCCGTCGACCCGCATATTCGATCTACTCGTTGATCATGTCGCTGGCATTGGTGATGATAACTCTTATGTGGAATCTCGTGGTCGTCTATCCGGCCGTCATTCTATCGTTCATGTTCCTGGTCGGGTTCGGCACGGGGATGTTCAGCGGGTATGGGCCTCTTTTCAGCGAATTATATCCGACGAGCATTAGGAACACCGCGATGGGCTCGGCATTCAATCTTGCACGCGGGATTCAATTCTTCACCCCCGTCATAATCGCAGTCGTCGCAGAAAAGTACGGACTCAGCGGAGGCATTTCGCTCGCGGCAATCTTTGCAATCCTGACGGGGATTTGGATATGGACTTTCCCGGAAACGAAGGGACAAAAGCTCAAGATCGTCGGGGAAATCTAGAACGATAGTACGAGTCGCGGCAGGTGACCATAAAAGAGGGAACTTCAGCAGCTCGAATCACGCAGCTCGGTTAACGCCGGGCGGGTACCCGGGCTCTCTCCTTATCTCAAGAATTGCCGTCTGAAGATTCAGCTTCTGGATAGCTGGCAGCTGAAGAGGCTGCGAAGTTCCTTTTCGTGACTTTCGCATAATACAAGATGACGAATCCAGTACCGATTGCCGTGAGCAGGACAATCACCAGCGGGATATCTGAGGACAGGAAAGGAAATCTCGCCTTGCCGTCGGGGAGCTTGTACAGCTGAAGTACTGCGACGAAGTTATTTGTGAAGTGGGCGGCCATGCCGGGAAGAATGCTTTTACTCCTGTAAAAGAAGAATCCGATCATTATTCCCAGGAGTGAAAGGGACACAAGATTCAGAGGCCGCATATGGTAAAGGCCGAAAAGAATGCCCGCAACGAAGATGCTCGTCAATCCCAGAGTGCGTTCGAACGTGCGCTGCACATAACCCCTGAACAGAGTCTCTTCGCAGATCGCTGGAGTGACACAGACCACGACGATCACCCAGACAAATTCGCGCGGAGTATACGAGGTAAAAATCTCGGAATTTATCCTCGCAAGAAAATCAGGGAAGTCGAGCTGTTTCAACAGGAAGCCGCTTATCGCACTGCTGGTCGGGAAGAACAATACCGAGGCGACAACGGCGAGAAGTATTTCAAGGACCGGTACCCGAGCGAACCTTATGTAGCGCAATACATCTTTCGTGTGCCAGCGCCGTATGATCCAGATTGTCGGAAGAAGCATGAAAATGAATTCTGCGATGACCACGGAGTAGCGGATTGGATTCTTTGTCGCGATCGCCCTGGCAGTAAGCATGTCGATGACCGTTTTCCCGGACTTCGCCGACTCTGAGCCGCCTGAATTCTGGAACCCCATAGCTATCAGGCCGATGAAGCCTTGCGCGTAAACGTAAATGATGCCGATAATTATGAAGCCCAGGATCGCGGCGGAAGTGAGGTTCCTGCCCGACTTTTCCCATGAGCCTTCGAATTGGGACGGTCTATCCGTCCCCTCTGGTTTTTGTGTCGTGTCGTTCAACGGCGCTTAAACAGTTGTGACTGGAACGTCTTCAGTCGTTGCAGTGTCCTCCGGGGCCGCAAGGTCATTCTGGCGTGCCTTGAGGTCGAAATACATCACGACCGTGAATGCCGGAGTTATCAGGAGCGAAAGGATCGAACTCAATCCGCTGCTGATACCGATCGCGTGGCCCAAAGATCTTTGAAGGTTGGCAAGCCGCGACATATCCATGTTTCCGCCTGTTTGGCCCAGCATTTCAAAAAGGTTCTTATAGTGATTCCACATGGTTCCAAACATCACGGGCACCGTAATAACTGAGACGGCAAAACCTGAAAGTATGAAGAAGAGAATGAGGATCCCCAGTGTTCTCCACCAGTGTCCTCTGACGAGGAACCAGCTCTTCTTCAATGCATTGACGGGGCCGAGATCCTCAACCGCAACCGCAGTCAAAGCGAAGTAGAGCCTGAGAATCGTATAGAATATCGCCGCTACGATTACCAGTATGAAAAGAACGGTGAACAGAATCAGGACTCCGTGCGTCGTTTCCGAGCCCTTGCCGACAATCAGTGCCACGATCCCGCCAAGAATGACGGCTAGTATAGTGAAGCCGGCTATAATTAACATCTTCAGGATTCCCTCGCCTATTCCGTTAAGCCACCGGCCGTCGAAGGCCATTTTGACGGCTGTCCCATAACTGATCCGCTCCGAATTAAGCTCTTTGCCGACAACTACGGTGATCGCGATCTCAGCGACCATGGCAGCCAATGCAAAGAGAAGTGAGGCAATGCCGAAAAAGAAGCTGCCTGTGAACATCGTTTTGACCGCTTCCATATTCTCCGGAGTTCCCATACTCCCGAGGGCCGGGAGCGATGAATAGAAACGGTTTGCGGCAATAGTGAACAGAATGACCGGAACGACCATAAAGCTTACGGCTATCGCCGCGTTTCGCCAGATAGTTTTCCCGATCAAGCTGAAGGTCCTGTCAAACATATCACCAAGCGTCATTGCTGGTATGGTGGAAGCCATGGCATTGCTCCTCTAGTTGTGAAATAGGATTTAGCGGACGTGCATTCCCGACTTCATGATTTGCTTTCGTGAATTTAGTTGACCCGAACCGCAGTTGCAAACGGAGGATCAATGCACTGAACCCCGGACTTTAAAAAAATGTGTACCCCGGCCGGTTCAGCCCGGAAATGTCATCGCGAGCACATTCAGACGGCTCGCGCCGAGCTTTTCGAGCCGGCCAGGTCGAATAAGCCGATTTCAACTCCAAATCAATCTTGAATCAGACCCCCGTTTAGGTTTATATTTCACAGAGGTTTACAATGCTTAAGCTAACGGGAGCATTCGGTCAGGCGACTGAAAACCAACCTCTCGAAATTGAAGAGACTACGACCGAATTACAGAACCCGGCAAGAGTGATCCTGTTTAACGATGACTGGCACACTTTCGAAGAAGTGATCGGACAAATTATAAAGGCCCTGGGCTGTGGCACAGATAAGGCGGGTGCGATCGCCTTCGAGGCGCATTCGAAGGGTAAAGCACTTGTCTTCGAAGGCCCGATGAAGGATTGTCTTCGTATCAATAGTGTACTGGAAGAGATAAGTCTAATTACTCAAATAGAAATTTAATAGATGAATTCAAACGAAGTGCGCGAAAGTTTTGTGAGGTTTTTTGAGAAGCATGGCCACCGGCCGGTGCCGAGCGCTCCGGTTGTTCCTTACGATGACCCAACTCTTCTCTTCACGAATGCGGGAATGAACCAGTTCAAGGACGTCTTCCTCGGCAAAGGGAAACGCGATTACTCGAGGGCAGTCGATTACCAGAAGTGCATACGGGTCAGCGGCAAACACAACGACCTCGAGGAGGTCGGGCACGACACTTATCACCATACCTTCTTCGAGATGCTCGGGAACTGGTCGTTCGGCGATTATTACAAGAGAGAAGCGATCGAATGGGCATGGGAGCTGCTTACCGGGGAATGGAAGCTTCCGAAGGAAAAACTTTATGCCACGGTGTTCGAGACGGACGACGAAGCGGCTGAGCTCTGGAAGAAAGTGACCGATATAGACCCTTCAAGGGTGCTGAAATTCGGCGAGAAAGATAATTTCTGGGAAATGGGCGAGACCGGCCCTTGCGGTCCGTGTTCCGAGATCCACATTGACCTCGGCGAAGGACTTTGTTCCAGGAACCATAAACACGGTGTCAACGTAGACGGCTGCGCACGTTTCATCGAGCTCTGGAACCTTGTTTTCATACAATATAACCGGGATGCTTCGGGCAAGCTGGAGACTCTTCCGGCGAAGCATGTGGATACGGGGATGGGCTTTGAGAGAGTGGTGTCCGTGCTCCAGGGAAAAAGGTCGAATTACGACACCGACATTTTTACGCCGATCATCGGGGAAATCGCCAAACTGACCGGAAAGAAGTATGAAGGAGAACGCAACCAGGTGGCGATGCGTGTCATTGCCGATCATGTACGTGCGCTTACCTTTGCCATAGCCGATAACGCAAATCCATCCAATGAAGGAAGGGGATACGTCCTGCGGCGCATTCTGCGTCGAGCCTCGCGTTATGCGCGCAATCTCGAGATCCGGGATCCTTTCATCTTCAAACTGGTGGATGTTCTGGTCAGGAATATGGGAGGTGCTTACCCGGAAATCGTCGCCTCCAAAGGCAGGATCAAGGAAGTAATCAAAGCCGAGGAAGAAAACTTCAACCAGACCCTGGACCGCGGCCTGGAGATATTCGAAGAAGTCGCGGGCCGGGTTAAGAAATCCGGTAAGGATCAGCTCCCCGGCGATGAGGTATTCAAGTTATACGACACTTACGGGTTCCCCGTCGACTTGACGAACCTTATCGCCCAGGAGCGCGGTTTCTCGATCGACATGGCGGGCTTCGATGCCCTCATGCAGGAGCAGCAGGGGAGATCACGCGAGGCGACGAAGAAGTCTATCAGCGTCAATATCATGGGAGATGCCCATCTTGATGATCTCGCAAGGGACGCAGATAGCGAATTTACCGGGTACGACACAACCCGGAGCGCTGCGAAGATTATCGGCGTGAAGAATGCCGGGAAGGAAAACTTCGTCCTGCTGGACCGAACTCCCTTTTATGCCGAGTCCGGCGGACAGGTCGACGACACAGGTTTGATTAAGACACAGGAGGCCTCGCTGCCTGTTGTGGACCTGGTTAAGGTTGATAATAAAATTATACATGTCATCGAAAATGGTTCGGACGAGGCGCTTAGGATCGGCAATGAGGTGATTGCCCAGGTCGACGGGAAGCGCCGCCTTGAGATCATGCGCAATCATTCTGCAACTCATCTCTTTCATGCCGCGTTGAGGAAGACTCTCGGGACACATGTGCATCAGGCGGGATCGCTCGTGGATCCCGAACACCTTCGGTTCGATTTCGCACATCACAAGAAAGTCACAGCGGAAGAACTGCGCGATATCGAGCAGATCGTGAATGAAAAAATACTTGAACGGATCGAGTTGACCCATCACAGGAATATTCCGTACGATCAGGCCCGCAAGATGGGA
>JAJYJD010000122.1 GCA_021789755.1 Bacteroidota bacterium | reverse complement strand
CCTTCGCATATTCATCATAAAGCACTCAAAGAACATTACTCAGTGAAAACTCTGAAAGCAAACTACAACTCACGCGCCTGAAGGGTTGCGATTCCTTCCACTCAAAGAACATTACTCAGTGAAAACTCTGAAAGCAAACTACAACCTCGAATCATCCCGGTTGTGCTTGAGCACGACTCAAAGAACATTACTCAGTGAAAACTCTGAAAGCAAACTACAACCAGGGGCCATCCGGCTTGTCGTAAGATTTGACTCAAAGAACATTACTCAGTGAAAACTCTGAAAGCAAACTACAACTGGATCACCAAGAAGAATCTTCGCTTTTCCACTCAAAGAACATTACTCAGTGAAAACTCTGAAAGCAAACTACAACCGGGAATTGCATCGACTGTTAAAGGATCGGACTCAAAGAACATTACTCAGTGAAAACTCTGAAAGCAAACTACAACTGGATAGTCGGGGGGATAGCCGCGATTGTTGACTCAAAGAACATTACTCAGTGAAAACTCTGAAAGCAAACTACAACACGTCTGCGTCGCGGCAAACACCTGGAAGAACTCAAAGAACATTACTCAGTGAAAACTCTGAAAGCAAACTACAACCGGCGCTCCACCGGACCGGTTTTATGGTCTACTCAAAGAACATTACTCAGTGAAAAGTATGAAAGCAAACTACAACTAGTAATGTTGAACATAGTCCGCGAAAATAAACTCAAAGAACATTACTCAGTGAAAACTCTGAAAGCAAACTACAACAAATCGGCTTCAGTGGACTCGGTTGTGGCTACCCAAAGAACATTACTCAGTGAAAACCAAAGTACGACGCGGAATCGCGCAGTTGGCACCGGAATTGCGTCCTCTTGTAATCAAACAAAAGGGGCAAACGTGCCTCAGTATCTATCCAGCTTGAATTTCTCTCCGAGATAGAGTTTTCTTGCCTCAGGATCGTCAGCGAGAAATTCCGACGTGCCGGATTTGAGAATCTTCCCCTCGAAAAGGAGATATGCCCTGTCGACTATCGATAATGTCTCGTGCACGTTATGATCCGTAATCAGGACACCGATCCCCTTCTCTTTCAGGCTGACGACGATCCTCATGATATCCTCTACAGCCAGCGGGTCGATTCCCGCGAACGGTTCGTCGAGAAGCATAAACTTGGGTTCCGTCGCGAGGGCGCGCGCAATTTCGGTACGCCTGCGTTCTCCCCCGCTCAGCGCGTAGCCGAGGGCTTTCCTTATCTGGCCGATGCCCAGCTCTCCGATCAGGCGCTCGCACTTCTCTTTCCGTTGAGTGTGCGACATCTTCATGTATTCGAGGACGGCCATTATGTTGTCCTCCACGCTCATCTTTCTGAATATGGAAGCTTCCTGAGGCAGGTACCCAATTCCGAGCCGAGCCCTTTTGTACATCGGGAGGCCTGTCAAGTTTGTTGCGTCGATGAACACGCTTCCGGAGTTCGGCTTGATCATTCCGACCATCATGTAGAATGTCGTGGTCTTCCCAGCGCCGTTCGGACCCAGCAGCCCGACTACTTCTCCCTGCTTCACTTCCACGGAGACACCGTTGACGACATATCTCTTCTTGTACCGCTTCTGCAATTCCCGGGAATAGAGCACGCTGCTCCCGTTCGACCGGGAAGCCCCGCCCGCTGCTACGGTGCCATGCGTGATGCCGCTTTCTTCTGCCGAGTCCCCGCTCATTTCCACACGTCCGGCAAATTCTTTTTCATCGGACGGGCCTTGTGGTAGACGAAACCGGCAAGGTTGTAAGCATCGAGATTGCCTTTCACCATGTTCTCAGGATAGTAGTCCCCTTCGACACCGCTGATCACGGATATCTTGTCGATCTTGCCGTCGATGAAATACATTACAACTCGATCCCCGCTAACTTTGTTCGCGCCGTTCGGCTTATCTTTGTCGTACAGATAATACAAACTGGTTGCGTTACTTTCAACGATAATGCGGCTGACTTTCCTGTCATGCAGGAACATGGTGAGCTTCCTTCCCTTCAGCTGGTTGTACCTGTCAGGATGCGCCGAGTCGCTCTGTGAGATCGCGAACGCGGCACCGAGCACATCCACGCGCGAAAGGTTCTTGTTCGCTATATAGACCGCAACGCTGTCCCCGGTAAGCTGGTTGTCTTCATACCATACCACCGGAGTTTTCTGCAACACGACAAGGCTGTCGGCTGAATAGTAAATCCCGTATCCACAGCGTGCCGACAGGGAGCCGCGCACTATCTTGACGCTGTCCAGGGCAACAAAGCGCTCGTTTGCTGAATCGCGGTACGCATCCATGGTTTTTCCCGTTATCAGGAGCGTATCGATTCTTCCGTCCGAGGAAGTGTCGATTTGAACGAGAAGCGGAGCGCGCGTAACGGTGCTGAACTTCTTCTTCCCGTAGTCCTCGAAGTGTCCGCCGTAAACTGTCACGTTGTTATCGAGACTCTTGATCCTCACGTTTCCGTCTGCGAATGTCATGTCGTCATTCCGGTAGTACAGAAGCGTGTCGCTCCTCAGCTGCGACGATGTATCGCGCACAAATACATTCCCGAAGAAGTGCGCGACCTTGGTATCCGAGTCATAGGTGCCGGCGTCTGCCGTGAGCGTACGCCGGGTATCGTTGAGGTACACCGCGCTGTCGCTCGTGACGGTCTTCGTCTTGCCCGAATAGTAAGCCTGGCTGGTCAGGAGCGTCAGAGTATCGTCCCTGACACGGACATGGCCGAACAGGTTGACGTAGTCTTGCGTGAGATTCTGCACCGCACGATCGCAGCTCAAAGTTGTCGTGTCCTGTTGAAACCTCACGTGGCCGATTAGCTCGCGGTAAGAATCGTTGCCTTTCGAGTAGCCGATCAGGCTGTCGGCATGTATTAATTTGACCGTCTGCTGGGCAAACAGCGCAGGCGGGAAGAGGAAAATCGCCAGGCAAACTGCCACCTGGATGGGGTGCCTTCTCATTTGCTCGTCTTCGCTTCGCCGCTCACGTTGAAAATCCGATAGTTGGTCAGGTCGCGGTCGGATTCGAATCCTATCCCCTCCAATGTCTCTTTCGTGGAAACGATCTTGACATACACATCCGAAGTGACTTTCTGCGTGTGATCGTGCCAGAAAAGGCGCTGTGTCCAGAGCGAGGTCCCGCTGTCGCTGTGAGCATAGACGTTGCCGATGGCCTCGAGATCATTCGTCTGGTTATCGACGATCCCGCTGTCCGCCGTAAGATAGCTGGTGTGCTGCCCCTGGTCGTTATAAAAATCGACACGAATGCTGTCGCCGAGATAAGTCTTGTTTTCACTGTTGAACACGAGGAGATGGCCTGCTTTCAATACGCCCCGAGTCTCTCCGCTATCGCTGAACACGATCGTGGAATTCCAGCTTTCCTGGTCCGGGAGTCTTCCGGTCACCGGCACAACCGTAGGCTTGAGCTTCTCTTCACACCCGATTAAAAGAAAGAGAAGAAGAAAAGGAAGGTATTTCCTCATACATCATTCTTAGGAGACAGCCCTGCTTTTACGAGATCGTGGAGATGAAGCATTCCGACCGGTTTCCGGAATTCATCTACGACTATGAGCTGTGTGATATTAAAATTCTCCATGAGCTCTATCGCTGCGACGGCGAGCACATTGTTCTTGACGACCTTCGGGTTTTTTGTCATTACGTCGTCGGCTTTCATCCGAGAGAAATCGAGATTCTTCTGAAGAAGCCTTCGCAAATCACCGTCCGTAATGATCCCCGCAAGCTCGCCGGATGAGCTGACGACACAGGCAGCGCCGAGTCTGCCGGATGTCATCACAAGGATCGCTTCGTGCAGAGACGCGGTGTTGACAACCGTCGGGATGTCTTTCCCCTTCACCATCAGTTCCTCCACCTTGAGCAGCAGTCTCTTGCCCAGGTTGCCGCCGGGGTGAAACATGGCGAATTCCTGTTCGCTGAAGTTTTTTCTTTCCAGCAGTGCGATCGCAAGTGCGTCGCCTATAACCAAAGCCGCAGTCGTGGATGCGGTCGGCGCAAGGTCGTAGGGACACGCTTCCTGTTCGACGCCGGCATCGAGCACAAAATCGCTTTCGCGACCGAGCTTCGAGTCCCTGTTCCCGAGCACGGAGATGATCGGAACGCCGATCCGCTTAAAAATGGGGAGAAGCTGAACGACCTCTTCCGTGTCGCCGCTCTTTGAAATGCAGATCACGACGTCTTCCGGGCGCACCATCCCGAGATCTCCGTGGACAGCATCGCTGGGATGCATGTAAATCGAGGCAGTTCCCGTAGAATTCATCGTCGCGACGATCTTGCGGGCGATGAGACCGGATTTCCCCATACCGGTTATGACGACCCGGCCGGAAATATCTGCTATGAGGTCTACAGCCCCTGCAAACTCTTTACCGATCTTGTTCTCGAGGGCCTGGACAGCGAGAGCCTCAATTCTGACGACCTCTTTCCCTTTTTCAATTGCGTCCATAAATCCCATCTAGTTTGTGAGTGCCGCTCGGCCGGTCTCACATAACATGGGACCGCCGGATTCCCCGGCCTTCGGATTTCGCAGTACACGATAAACCCGTTCGCAGTTCACCGCTTCCCTATTTCTTCTGAGCTTTCAAAATCAAGTCGATAACCTCACGGACGGCCCCGTGCCCTCCGTTGACTTTAGCCACATAATCAACCTTCATCTTCACGTCTCGAACCGCGTTAGCAGGTGCCGCGCTGAAGCCGACCCGCTGGAGCAGAGGCAGGTCAAGCAAGTCGTCGCCTATGTACGCAATTTCGGCATCCGTGAGTGAGTACGTATTCTTCACAGTCTCATAAGGGGTCAGTTTGTCAATTGAACCCTGAAAGAGGTCCACGATACCCAAATCCGCGGCCCTTCTTTCGACGACCTCCGACCTTCGAGCAGTGATTATTCCGACTCTGATTCCCTGTTTTATGGCGTTCACGATTCCAAACCCGTCCTGCGAGTCGAAGACCTTCAGCTCCAACCCGTCGAGGCCGTAGATGATCGCGCCGCTCGTCAAGACGCCGTCGACATCGAGAAGGACCGCCCTAATCCTCTTCAGCTTCTGCACGAAATTCTGTTGCTTTGTCATCTGGCGAACTCTCGCCGTGCCGAGTCGATTTTCTTCACCTGTGTGAGGAGGGGTTTAAACAGCTCGAGGGCCAGCTGGGTGGAGGCGTCGCTGAGTGCTTTAGATGGGTCAGGATGGGTCTCGAGAAATAAGCCGTCGATCCCGACGGCGGCTCCTGCCCGCGCGATGGGCAGTATGTATTCCGGCTGCCCGCCTGTCCTGTCCTTCTCTCCGCCCGGAAGCTGAAGCGAGTGCGTGGTGTCGAGTATGACGGGGTACCCGATTGTTCTCATGATCACGAGCGAACGCATATCGACAACGAGATTGTGGTAGCCGAAGCTCGTACCGCGCTCGGTCAACATCACGTTCGGATTTCCAACAGCTTCAACTTTCTCCGCCTGCAGTTTCATGTCTTCAGGAGCCATGAACTGTCCCTTCTTGATGTTCACGGCTCTTCCCGTCTTCCCTGCAGCCTGGAGGAGCTCCGTCTGCCTGCACAGGAAGGCCGGTATCTGGAGTACATCGACCACTTCCGCGGCAGCTCCGACTTCAGCTTCGGAATGTACGTCCGTAAGGACCGGGATATCAAATTCTCTTTTTACCTCGGCAAGTATCTTCAGCCCCTCATCCATTCCGATACCGACGAACGAGGTCCCGCTGGTCCTGTTTGCTTTCTTGTAACTCGATTTGAAAACGAAAGGCAGGCCGAGCTCCCGGGTGATTTTGCTGGCTTCTCCGGCGACCTTCATCACGAGGTCGCGGCTCTCGATTACGCACGGGCCCGCAATAATCACGAGCGGGTAGTTGTTCCCTATTTTTATTTTCCCGATGCCTGCCACGTTGGCCATCAATCACCCATAACGTAGTTGTATATGCCGAAAACGGTTACCAATGTTCAAATTAGCACACACACCGCGAGAAAAAAAGTTTGCAGCTGCTGACCGTCTCCAGAACGGTGACGATCGACAGGGATTTCCGGACGTTTCAAGCCCCCATGACGCAGTTGATCGCCACAACATCGACAATATCCTGCACACTGCATCCGCGTGAGAGGTCGAATGCCGGTTTCTTCAAACCCTGCACTATCGGTCCAAGCGCATCCGCGCCCCCCATGCGTTGTGCCATCTTGTAGCCGATGTTCCCGGCGTTAAGATCGGGAAACACGAGCACGTTTGCTTCCCCGGCGACTGCACTGGCCGGGGCCTTTCTCTTTGCTATTTCAGGCATAATGGCAGCATCGAGCTGAAGCTCGCCGTCGATCTTCAAGGAAGGAGACCTTTTCTTCGCGAGGTCAGTAGCCTGGACCACTTTGTCGACGAGTTCATGCTTTGCGCTTCCCTTCGTCGAAAACGAGAGCATGGCGACTTTGGGCTCGTCTCCGACGAGCTTTCGGTGGTTCTCGGCGGTGGTGATTGCGATGTCCGCAAGCTGTTCGGCGGTGGGATTCGGAACCACTGCGCAGTCGGCGAAGGAGTAAACCTTCGCCGGAAAGACTATGAGAAAGAAACTGGACACGATCGATATCCCTTCCTTCATTCCGATAACCTGTATCCCGGCACGTAACACGTCCCCCGTGGTGGAAAGCGATCCTGCCACGCTTCCCTGGGCGAGCCCTTCCTTAACCATCATCGCACCGAAGAAGAGAGGATGCTTCATCGCATCGAGCGCCTGCTCGGCTGTAATCCCCTTCAGTTTTCTGAGCTCATAGAACGAAGTGGCGTAGCGCTTAAGGTTCTCGCCTTTTGCCGGATCGACTATATCAATGCCGGTCAGACCTGTCCGTGATTCCTCCGCCTTACTTCGCACGTCCTTTTCATTTCCGACAAGGCAAATCTTTGCAATGCCCTCGTCGGTAATCTTGCGTGCCGCAAGTATTGCGCGCTCGTCAGTCGCATCCGGAAGGACGATGCGCCTGTTCAACATCTTAGCTTTTGATTTGATTGAGTCAATTAATTTTGTTTCCATTTTCAACTGCGGTTTTGTTGGAGTTTTCTGCAGATAATCTAACCCTTGAATCTGGAAAGGGCAACGCCGCAACGTCAATTCAGTCGTGAAATCTGTCGATATCCCGCAGTCTGCAGGGAGGGTGTTGGGCTACTTTAAGATTTTCGCACGCAGAGTACATTGAAAAAGGCACGGATTCTCACTGATACATCGATTAATAATAATTTGATGCGTGGTCATCTTGTTTTTTCTCGTGTTATCTTTTTGCCAATGTATCGATTCAAAATAGCCCGCTACCGCGCGGGGCCGATTCTTGAATGTATTTGCCCGGTTGATTATCCTGTGTTCGTATGGAGGAAACCGAGTTCAAGTTCAGCGTGGATGTGCGTGCTCGCTTCTCAGACATGGATTCGCTGGGGCATGTCAACAACGCTGCATACATCACCTATTTCGAAGAAGGCAGAGTGCATTACTTCAGAAAGCTGTTCGACCTTCCAATGGAGGATAGCTCAACACTCGGATTGATAGTCCTGGACATGCACTGTGCGTACAGGTCACCTGCATTTTACGGAGAGATACTCAGGGTTTACACAAGAGTCAACTGGTTGAAGGACAAGAGTTTTGAAATGGCCTACCTGATTATCGAGACTGAAACCGGGCGGACAGTTGCCGAGGGCTCAAGTATTCTTGTATCCTACGATTACTCGACAAGGACGACAATCGAGATTCCCGACAGCTTCAGGAAGAAGGTTTCAGCATTCGAGGGAATACCGCCAAGAAGGGATTGACTCGGGTTGACGTCTATTTACACGCCGTCAGATTCTTCAGGACGGGGTGAGGTCCCGCTGCGAGATTGAAATTCCCGAAGGTGAGCGCGGGATCGGCAGGAATCGCGGGTTAAGAACGCACGGGGCGTACACTTTGTTCGTTATGCAGAGAAGCATACGCAGGAAAAAACTCCACGGTGAAAAGCTGCACTGAACCCGACATCACCTGCAGACTCACCAGCACATCCGTGTCGCCCGAGTCTGACAAAACCTCATAGGGCCGGAATTCCTCTACCGCCACCTGCAACAGGCCTTCATTAATCTTCACATCCCTGCCCAGGGAAAGGAGACGGGGCGACTCTATGGAAGTGTGAAGGCGCAGTGTGCTCCCTTTCTCGGCACCTGCGAAGATAGACACGTTCTGTCCCTTCGCGCAGCTTATATAGACCGTGCTGCCGCTTTTGCCCTCTATGAGATCTCTGCTGACATACCAGGCGCCGAACGGGTATATCGTGTTCAACAAATAGAAGTCAGGAAGAATGAATTCCTGGGCAGATTCCGGCACGACCATATTTCCGAAGACAAAATCACCGTGGGCGTACCCCATATTTCTCATAACGGATCCGGCACGAAGCGAAACTAAAGATCGTTCAGGTTTTTGCATGTCGGGAAGCTCGTCTCTATAACCGGACATGGCAATTCTAGCCTGAACAGTTCTCTCGATTTCCATCAAGCTCACCTCGCCCTCGTACCTGGAGTTAAGGAACGAGTTTGAATCCACTACCAATGCCGCAGGGACCGTTTGTACACCGGAATGGAGCGCGATCATGTTGTTGGCGTCGAAAATTGTGTTCGCAAAAAGGCTCATCCTGTCGAGAGTCCTTTGCGCGACCAACGAACGATTCATGCACGAAAGCCTCGGCTCCATCACGTACCAGAACCCGACCGACAGCTTGCCGTACCGCGACGACATAACGCGGATATGTTCGACCGTGTCAAGCGAATATCTGCTGACAGGCTCGAAGAAAAGGACCACGTTCATCAGGTTGGCAGAATACTCGATTTCAATCGCCTCCCCGGCAACTGTGATACCGCTTATACGAGGTGCCCGTTCCTGTTCTTTCGGTTCCATCAGTTGTACTTAATCAAAAGTCCGATAAAATGCAATAACGCTTTCGGGCTGCGGACATGCCCTCTGATGGAAATCACGGGGCGTCAAACGCTTCGCCTTATCAAATCTGAGCGCAATTCTCGGGCGAACGCGACCTTTGTCGTTAGTTGAACAACCATTCACTGCTTTCAGACGACAATTGATCGCGTCACACCTCCTCGAGAAGCATGAACTTAATTTTCTTGTCATCGATAGAAGTGACTTTGACCGGAGCTTGGCTCGTCTTCTCTTTCCATCGACAAAGATCGAACAGCACGCACTCATAACACTTCGGACGCAGGGCCGTGCATACCTTCCTTCCAAACCTGATCAGGTTAATGTGAATCTCATATCCCTTCCCCGGCGGGATGAAATCCCTCACTGCCAGGTACGTCTTGTCGGGGGTTTTTTCACGGACGATGCCGAGCCTGTTCAACACACGGTGCACGTGCGTATCGACCGGGAATGCGTCGTCATCGCCCAGGGCGAAGAGGGACACGCAGGCTGCCGTTTTGTATCCGACCCCGTCTAATTCTCTCAGCCGGTCGATCAGGGTATCCCGTTCTTCCGGCTCGAGGCTTCTCCTGTCAAAGCGCGTGAACCGTTTCCGTATTTCACGGACAACCCGGATTATCGTCCTGCTTTTCTTGTTGGCTATGCCGCCTACTTTGATCAGAGGTTCTATTTGCCCCGGCTTTGCATCCGCGATGAGGATGAAATTATTGTAGCCTCTTTTCAGATTTTGAAAAGCCCTATGGCTGTTCACATCGTTTGTGTTCTGAGAAAGGATCGTGGCAATAAGAAGTTCGAGCGGGTCAGGGAGCTTGCTTTTCCTTCGTGGAACGCCGAACAGGTCGCGCAGCCTGGAGGCGACAACA
>JAJYJD010000121.1 GCA_021789755.1 Bacteroidota bacterium | reverse complement strand
TGAACAACACCGGGAGCATGAAGGGCCTGCAGATAGGGCTCATTAACATCATCAGAACCGGCGGGTTCATGCCGGTGTTCCCGATTATCAACTTCTCATTCTGAGTTTTTCTTTATCCTGCCCAACGGCCCCGGCAATTTGCGCGGGGCTTTTTTTTGCGCCGGCAGTTGCCGGCCAAAATTGAATCAAACCACAGAGTCACCCGAGGCGCGGACACCGGGAGAGCGGGGGACAAGGAGACTTGGGGACACGGAGACTGGGAGAATGGGAGAAAGGGGGATAAGGCGCTTATCTTCCTTGGGCTCGTTGGAGTCTTTTATATGAACAAAAGTGTACTTTGCGAGCTTTTGCCGCTCCGACATTCTAATCAATATATGATGCGGCATGCTGCAGGGCGGCAGCGTGAAACCCCTTAGGCGCTTGCTTGTCCGGCGGGCCTGAAAGGTGAGATGATGGAGCTTATCCCCACCGGTCGACAGCAGCTTTCAGAAGAAGTATGTTCTCGCGTTTGACTTCCGGGGCTATCGAGCACGCCGTGCTCAGGATGAAGCCGGTCCCTCGATTCCCTATCTCGAGCCTGGCACGGGCGTCCTCAAGTATCTCATCCTTGCTGCCGTATAGGAGGGTGTTGACCGAGTCTATGTTTCCTTTTATGAAACCCTTGCCCCTGGCTATCTCCATCGCAGCTTCGAGCTCGACGTTCCCGAGTGGCGGAGGATCGAGGCATTCGATTCCGGAAATCCCGGAATCGTACATCATCTTCAACCTGTCGCCGATCACTCCGCAGGTGTGCAGGTAAGCGTGTACCCCCTTGTTCCTGATGGCTTGCACTATTCTCCGCTCAAACGGCAGGACAAATTCGGAATAGAATAACGGCGATATGAAACTCGCTCCCGCAAAAGGGGAGGATATTTTTATCGCATCGATGCCCGTCCCGCACATCTCGACCGCGAGGGATTCGATCAGTCGCGCGAAGTGGTCCAATACCTCCTTCGATTTATCAGGCATTTCTATCAGGGCCATCAGGCCGTCCTGGTGACCCACCAGATCGAGAAAATAATCGAATGGTGAAGTGATTTCTCCGTGAATCGAATAATCTTTTCCGGCGCTACTGACGATCTTCTCGATCACGCCGAATTTATTTCGCTGATCGATCCCGAAGTGTAATCCCTGCGATACCGGGATATAGTCCAGGATGTCAGGGAGCGACGCGACCTGGATTTCGGACAGAGCCGACTTGCTCCTGATCTGGTTTACCGGTTGCGGGAGATCGTTTACCGGGAAAATCAACTCTTGTCCGTCCGCTAAGACAACCCGCTCACCTTCCGTCGTCGTCGTTCGGGCAGCAATCGCGTCGCGCCAGTCGGGATTATGACCGTGAAGACTTATCAGTATGCCGTCGAAACCGTATATCTCCCTGAGCCTTACCAGCCCTTCCGCGAAGGTGTCCTCATCGAACCAGAATTCTACCGGCGAGACATTCAGCTGCCGGAGCATGTGTCCGATACTCATCTGACACATGAAAGGGGTGCGGTCCGGTTTCAACATGTTCATGGCCGCGGCCATGCGCTCACTGGCATTCATCGTATGGAAAGTTATCTCATTTGCGATACGAAAGTCAAAGGGTTTCCGCTGCGAGCAGTGGGTCAATTTAGAGCGCTGAAGAGAACCTCGCGAAGTCTCTTGTGGCGGAATCCACAGATGTGTCTGGTTTGGATGACTTGTCAATGAAAACCTTCGAAAGGTTCCTCAGATATTCTGAAAGCAAGCCAGTACCCCGGTGAGATGACCAGCGTTTCACCCGGGGGACATGGCTCTATTTTTCAGAATGTGAAATAATATGGGACTTTGCCTGACGTGGAGAAGGCGTCCCTTGAATTGATTTTGCCTGTCGACCACTGCTTGTCCGTCGAGTGTTCGACAATGGTGAATTGAACCACGGAGTGACAAGAGACGCGGGGACTTGGAGACAAGGGGACGGGGAGAGTGGGCGACTTTTAGACAGGAATTTGATTTTCTTTGCGAGCTTTGCGCCCGTTGAATTGTTTCACATTATCAAAAGGGTGCTTTGCGGACTTTGCGTGAAACCCCCTGGCCGCTTCCTTCTCCTGCGGGTGTTCGATAGATTGCATTCAATTAAACCGGGAAACACTTGGTGGGCGAATCACAAGCACGTGCAGCGCCGTTCGTCTGGTTGGAAAGGGAAAGCTGGCGGAACAACGGGACATTCACGAGAAAGCAGCTCAAGGGCGGTTTGTCAGCCGAACATCCAGCTGTCGGCTTGATTATGGTGAATTTGCGGAAGATTCTTCCTTTTGAATAGATTTCTCTCCTTAGGCCGGCTGATTGAGAAATGTTCGCCGTCTGACTATTGACTGGCAGTAGGAAATTAACTATTTTTCTTACGCCAGTCCAAAAGGAGCCATATCATGGAAACGGTAGCAAGAACAAAAGGACAGATAGTCATCCCTTCTTCAATACGGAGGAAATTCGGAATACAGGAAGGAACGAGGTTCAAGCTGGAAGTCGACGAAGAGAAGTTCGAAATCGTTCTCAAGCCGATCACCCGCGAGTCTATTAAGAAATTCAGGGGGATCCTGAAGGCGAAGCCCGGCACGAAGCCGGCAACGCAGCAGTTGATTGAGGACCGCACGGAAGACCGGGAGAAAGAAGAGTCAAAGCTTGGCAAACACGGTATTTGACAGCTCCGCGGTCCTCGCGCTGCTTTTTGACGAGCCGGCCGCAGAACAGGTGGAGCAGCTTCTCTCCCAGGCGGTGGATCAAGGGAGGGAAGTGTACATCTCAGCTGTGAACTGGACAGAAGTTCTTCACCGGGTCCGGCAGATCCAGGGAGATGCCGGTGTCAAAGCGGCAAAACAATTTGAGCACGAGACGACTCTTGCGGTGGTGGATGCTGACCGTGAGCTGGCCGAGCTTGCAGCGGAGCTAAAATCAAGTTACCGTCTTTCAATCGGCGATGCATACTGTGCCGCACTCGCAAAACATATGAAGGGGGTGCTGGTGACGGGTGACCAGGAATTCAAGCCGCTTGAAAGTCAGTTCAGGAAAATTGTCTGGCTGAACAGGTGAAACAAAGGCAATTGCGGGCCTATCCGCGTCAGAGGCGGTCTGTTCCTGACCGTTTGCTTCGCGAGTACGTGTACCATACATTCATGTAGATCAACAGGGCAGACACTGGTGGACGAATCACAGGTTCTTGTTGTGCGACAGTTTAACTGTCGCGCTGAATCAGCTTCGAGAGTTCGACTCTCGAACAACTCTGGGAAATGATTTACACCGTGGACGAATCACAGGTCAGAGCCGCGCTGTTCGTCTGGTTGGAAAAAGAAAGCGGGCGGAACGGCGGGATTTTCACGCGAGAGCAACTCTTGAATGGGTTCACTGTAGGCGAAGAGAGGATTGCCCTTGTCGGACCAAGAGGAATTTGGAAACCGAAGCAATTTGTGAAGATCCCGATCTCATTTACCACTTTCATCAATGGTCCCTATCCGGATCGTGTTGAGGACGACGGGCTTGTATCATACCACTACCAGGGAGACGATCCGAACAACACAGATAATGTCGGATTAAGGCAGGCGATGTTGGAACATATACCGCTTGCATATTTTCTCTGTCCCAGCAAAAACAGCTACACAGCATACTGGCCCGCCTATATTGTCGGCGACAGCCCAGGTGATGCCACATTTAAGGCGGATTTGAAATCGCTTTATAATTTTGACTCTATTGGGGACGAGGCGAGGGGTGTAGGAGAAGCGGATCGGAATTATCGTGTCACGACCATGCGCCAAAGGCTGCATCAGGCCGCGTTTCGCGTCAGAGTGCTTGCGGCGTACGACAGCAATTGTACTATTTGCCACCTTAGACATGCGGAGCTTCTGGACGGCGCGCACATCATTCCCGACGGCAAGCCTCACGGCGAACCGGTGGTGCCGAACGGCCTCTCGCTCTGCAAGATCCACCATGCCGCCTTCGACAGCAATATGCTCGGGATCAACCCCGACTACATCATTCAAGTCCGCGGCGACGTCCTCAAGGAGCACGACGGCCCGATGCTGAAGCACGGTCTCCAGGAGCTCCACGGCCAGAAGATCATTCTCCCCAAGCACAAGTCCGACTGGCCGGACAGGGAGAGGCTGGAGTGGAGGCATGAGGAGTTTAAGAAGGCGGGATGAAATACATTGTTGATCAGAGGAATATCAAAACTATTTGCCAACAAGTCGGACCGAAAAGTGAAGCTTAAGTTTGGTAGACTCATAGTGTGTGTTCAGGATTGTGAGCATCAAACTAGAAGTTTGCGTAAACCAAAGGGGCAAGTAATTACAGGGGTCCACTAAGTAGGGGATCGCCACGTCCCGACTTCGTCGGGACTCGCGATGACAGATAACTTGTAGGAATTGTCTCCCCAACAACCAGTCATCGTCCCGGCCGAATTACCATATTTATCGATGGGTGCCTTGGGCCATCCCGTAAACCGTATATATAATGAACGGGAGATCCCGCAAGGCGGGACGAGTCAAGTCGAAAGAGGAGGTCTGTATCGACTGCGCGGCGGAGCGGATCGCTGCGTCCGCCAATACATAGACCGGCGGAGTTGTGATGGCCGGAGTTTTCGGGGATTGCTTTCCTCCCAAATTAGAAGTAGAGTAGGTGCGACGAACAAACCGGATTCCGAATGAAGAACGATGAGATAATCTGCGTCGGAGAAATTCTCTGGGACTCGTTGCCGGCCGGACTTTTCCTCGGCGGAGCTCCCTTCAACGTGGCGCACGATCTCCACAGGCTGGGGAACAATGTCCGCATCATAAGCAGGGTCGGCAGGGACTCTCTCGGTGAGGAAATATTGAGGCGAGTTGCCGGGGAAGGTATGTCGACTGACCTTATACAGGTCGACGATAAACTCCCGACCGGATTTGTCGAAGTAGTCATGGATAAAAAAGGCGATCCGAGCTACCGGATCCGCGAGCCCGTCGCGTGGGATTCGATAGAAAGCGGTGAGGAGCTGCTGCAAACTGCCAGGGGCGCACACATGCTTGTTTTCGGTACATTAGCATGCCGCAACAAAACGTCCCGCGAGACAATCTACAATCTGGCAGAGGCCGCTTCTCTGAGAGTGCTTGACGTCAACCTTAGGCCGGGGGCAAATTCCAAAGAAATCGTGGAAGACCTTTTGAAAGCGGCGGACATAGTCAAGGTGAATTCACTTGAACTCGACACGCTGAGGAAGTGGTTTGGTCTTCCTGTAAATGAAAGAGATGCGGCGGGAGAATTGGCCGAAAAATTCTCGTGCAAGATTGTGTGTGTTTCTCACGGTGCCGATGGCGGCAGCATGTGGAATGAAGGCCGATGGGTGAATCACCCCGGCTTCAGCGTCGATGTGCAAAACAGTGTCGGTGCCGGCGATGCATTTCTGGCGGGACTCCTGACATCGTTTATCCGGGGCAAGAGTGACGATGAGATGATCGAAACGGCAAACCTTTTAGGAGCTTACGTCGTGACACAGGCCGGGGCTACGCCGGAGTTCGATTTGAATGACCTCGACGCAATTAGGTCGAATGTCTCCGGTCGTTGAGTGGATTCAGCCCGCGATGCTGAGCACCGCAATATTTAAACGCGAATCACGTGAATGTGGGAAATGATTTTTGAAGTTCCAGCGAATATCACGAATGGATACCCGCACGATCCATGATTTCCAATTCTTATGCCCTCCGGGATCGCGTTCCAGGCCGTCTTTGACGTTCCGGCATCAGGAATTTAGTATGACACGTGATGCCTTTGACGGACGATGACGTTCTCTCCTTACTAGCGGAGCCTTTCACCGGCCTTCCGCTCCGGACATTAGCGGACAATACGTTATTTGTGCCCCGATATTTGGACTTATTTCACGTTTGTAGTATTTTGGTGCCATTGTGTTGAATCGATGGAACTGAAGATCAAAGACATCGTCGGGCTGCTGCAGGTCAACGAGAAAACTGTTTACCGCTGGATCAAGGACAAGAAGATCCCCTGTTACCGCATCAACCACCAGTACCGCTTCAACCGTGCGGAGATAAACGAGTGGATCCTCAGTAACAAGATCGAGCTGTCATCGTCGCTGATCAATCTCGGGCTCAACAACCACAACCTCCCGGCACTCCTTGAAAAAGGCGGGGTCGTTTCAGGCATCGAGGGAAGGAATGCCAGGGAAGCTTTGACGGATGTCGTCGGCAAAGTCCCGATGCCGTCGGGGTTGTCCAGGGAGGATGTCCTTCTCGCATTGCTGAGTCGCGAAGAGTTGATGCCGACGGCAATCGGCAACGGCATTGCGATCCCCCATCCGCGTAATCCGATCGTGACCGACCCGGACAACGCGAGCGTTTCGATATGTTATTTGAATGAGCCCGTCGATTTCCGCGCCCTCGACGGCCGTCCGGTGCACACGCTGTTCATTTTATTCACCGCTACTCCCCGCATGCACCTGGAAGTTCTTTCCAAGATTTCCCATCTCTGCCAGAACGACGCTTTCCTGGAGAAGCTGAAAAAGCGCGCTCCACAGGAAGATATACTCGAATTTGTCCGGGCAAAGGAACACGAGTGGGAGAAAAAGGGAAGCGCCGTCAGTGGTTGACCTCTTTATCGGCGCGGGATTGTTTCTTGCAGGCGGCGTCGCCGCCATTTTTGTGAATGAGAGATTGAAGGCACCGGTGTTTTTCCTCTTTGCCGCAGCCGCTCAGTTCTTCGTTCTCACCGTAGTCGTCGCCACGCTGACGGGCGGCGGTCAGCTCGTACTGCCCGTTTATTTTTCGGAGCCGATCGGTGCAGCATTCTTCAGATTGGACCCGCTTGCGGCTCTCTTTGCCCTAGTAACTTCGATAGGAGTTCTTCTCACCTCGATATATTCGATCGGGTACATGAAAATGTACAGCGGTGAGCATGCCGAGCTTTCCTCTTACTATTTTTTTCTCGGCCTGATGGCCGGCTCGATGCTCCTTCTTGTGACCGCGCAGAACGCGATTGTGTTCATGGTCCTTTGGGAAATCATGTCGATCTCTTCCTTTTTTCTCGTCGCCTTCGAGAACGGCAAAGAAGAAGTGCGTAAAGCAAGCCTTTATTACTTCATCGCGATGCAGGTCGGGGCAGCGTTCCTCATCGCCGCTTTCAGCTGGTGTTCGGCGGTTTCCGGCTCTCTTGATTTCGATTCTTTCGCTCCTGTCCTCGGCAATTACGGCAGCGTTTCCATTCTCCTGTTCGTCCTGTTCTTCATCGGCTTCGGGACGAAGGCAGGTTTTGTCCCGATGCATACATGGCTTCCACGTGCTCACCCCGCCGCGCCGACAGGAGTATCGGCGCTGATGTCGGGAGTGATGATCAAGACCGGCATCTACGGCATCCTGAGGATTCTGCTGCTCGTGAAGATTCCGGATTACAGGCTGGCTTACGGCATACTCCTGATCTCGCTTATCACCGGGATTTACGGCGTCATGAACGCGATCGGCCAGCACGATATGAAGCGGCTCCTCGCGTACCACAGCATCGAGAACATCGGCATAATAGGGATGGGCATCGGCGTCGGAATGCTCGGGCTTGTATACAATAACCCGCTGATTGCGATGCTAGGGTTTCTCGGCGGGCTTCTCCACGTGGTAAACCATTTTACTTTCAAGAGCGTGCTCTTTTATGGAAGCGGCGTCGTCTATTCACAGACTCACACGAGAAGCATCGACAGGCTGGGCGGACTCGGGAAATATCTCCCGCTGACTTCAGTCATGTTCCTCATCGCTTCTCTCGCGATAACAGGGTTGCCGCTCTTCAACGGTTTCGTCAGCGAGTTTGCCATCTACCTCGGACTCGTCAGGAGTCTATCATCGAACTCGCTCTCGGTGGTCGTCGCGGCACTGGTCGGTTTTTCCGGACTGGCTTTCATCGGCGCGATGGCGCTTCTGTGCTTCACAAAAGTCTACGGCATATGTTTCCTCGGCCTGCCGCGGACGGAATATCGTTCCGAGCCGAATGAGAAAGAGAGCACGCTCCTCGTCCCGATGGGGATCCTTACCTTTTTCATGATGGCGATAGGACTTCTTCCGTGGCTTGCAGTCCTGCTTCTTAAAAATGTCGTAATGCAATTTCTGCCCACAGGATCGTCCGACATCTTCCAGGCTATTCTACCGACATTTCGCACGATTTCGATCGCTTTGTCCGGTTTCGCGGCAGTATTCCTGTTCTTCTTCGGATTGAGGGCACTTCTCCTTCGAAAGCGTAAAGTCGAAGCGTTCAAGACGTGGGATTGCGGCTACCAGGTCGGAAGCAGCAGGCTGCAATACACGGGGAGCTCATTCGCGCAGCCTTTCCTGCAGCTTGTCTCCGAGCTGGTTCCGCAGAGAATTCATGTCGAGAAGGATCCCGTCCTCTTCCCGCGCGATGCGTCGCTGGAAAGCCACACACAGGATCTTTCGGAGAGATTTATTTTCCGGCCGGCGATAAGACTGCTGAACAGGTTTCTCGACGCGTTCTCCTGGATACAGAGCGGGAGGATGCAGCAGTACATCCTCTACGGTTTGATCTTCCTGGTCTTCCTGCTCATCTGGGTTTTCGGAGTCAGGTGATGGCGCTGCTGATCGTCGAAGCCGTTATCGTCGTATCTCCTTTATTTTTCATGGGGTTGATAAACAAAGTCAAGGCTCTCTGGGCGGGAAGGAAAGGTGCACCGTTACTTCAGCCTTACTACGATTTCATCAAGCTGCTCGGCAAGGGCGAGGTCGTCAGCAGGACAACTTCCTTTGTGTTCAAGCTTGCGCCTTCGCTGAACATCGCGGCGGCTCTCTTCGCGCTGACGATTGTGCCGCTGCCGATACTCGGCTCGGCGGTACATTTCGAAGGCGACTTCGTGTTGTTCGCATATATTCTCAGCCTGGCGAAGTTCATCACCGTGCTGGCGGCGCTCGATACCGGCAGCAGCTTCGAAGGAATGGGTGCGAGCAGGGAAGTCACTTATTCGACGATAGTCGAGACAGCGTTCTTCATTGTCATCGGCTCGGTTGCACTGCTGACGCACCGCGATTCTTTCGACACGATTTTTGCAGTCGTCAATGTCGCCTCCGGCTACACGCCGCTCGTGAAAATCCTGCTGGTCGCGTCTCTGTTCATCATGCTCCTTGCCGAAGGAAGCCGAGTCCCGGTTGACGACCCGACCACGCATCTTGAGCTGACCATGATCCACGAAGTGATGATCCTCGATTACTCCGGACCCGATCTGGCGTACATCCAGTATGGCGCCGCCCTGAAGATGACCATCATATCGATTCTGATAGCAGACCTTCTTGTGCCTGCGTATCTTGTGCTGCTGCCGGCGCTGGGCTTGTTCGCGCTGATTAATATTTTAGTCTTCATTTCGGTCGGAGCCGTTGAATCTCTGATCGCTCGTTCGAGGATCTCTCACATCCCGCAGTTTCTCTTTCTCATGACGACTCTTTCCCTGACCGCCTTCGCCATCCTGGCGTTCTTCCTGTTTGGAGGAGTGAGATGACGGATATCCTCATCATACTGCTTGGTACGACCATGCTTTACGTTTCGGCGGTGAGCCGGATCGAAGCCTACGTGAAGACACTTGCCGCGCAGGGACTGATCCTTTTCTTTTTGATCCTGGTCGACATCAGAACCCTGAGCTGGCTGAACGTAGCCTTCCTGATCTTCGAGACGCTTATCGTGAAAGCAATCGTGATTCCATACTTCCTGCTGACTGTTATCCGCAAGAACGAGACATCGCGCGAAATCGAGCCGTACCTTTCACAGTTCTATTCGCTCCTCATC
>JAJYJD010000120.1:7217-10079 GCA_021789755.1 Bacteroidota bacterium | reverse complement strand
CGGTCTTTGTCTTGACAAAGACCGCCTACGGAAACGGGTTCGCAGTTTACGGGCTGGCAGCCTACTACAAGGCTTTCGGCGATACATCGGCGCTTAACCTTGCCATAAAGACGTACAAATGGCTCGGCGTGCACAGTTACGATCCGAAGTACGGCGGCTACTTCCAGAACATGACCAGGCAAGGTGTGCCGTTCAAGGAAGGTATGGGCCAGATCCCTCCGAAGGACCAGAACTCCATGATCCATCTTATGGAGGCATTCACGGAGCTCTACCAGGTTTGGCCGAACGCCGGGCTCAGGACTCGTCTGGATTCCCTGTTCCACGACGTAAGAGACATAGCGATAGGGAATCATCCGTATCTCACTCTGTTTTTCAAGCGTGACTGGACTCCGATTTCATACCGCGATTCGAACAATTACCTCCGCACCACGCACTTCGAGGAGGATCACATTTCCTTCGGTCACAACGTCGAGACTGCCTGGCTTCTTCTTGAGACTTCGAGGGCGCTCGGCTTCAGGAACGACACGACAACTCTCAGGATTGCCAAGTGGATGGACGACTATGCTCTGGAGAACGGCTGGGACAAGGAGTTGGGCGGAGTTTATGACGGAGGCTACATTTTCCGGGGTGAAAAGAAAGTCACGATAATAATGCCGACGAAGCAGTGGTGGGCAGAAGTTGAGGCGCTTAACTCGTTCCTCATGATGTCCGAGTTGTTTCCTCACGATAAGATGGATTATTACGGGAAATTCTGCGAACAGTGGAATTACATCGAGAAATATTTGCTCGACCATAAGTACGGAGGATGGTACTGGGGCGGCATTGACAAGGCTCCCCAGAATGAGGACGGACCCAAAGCCACAATCTGGAAAGTCAATTACCATACGACAAGAGGATTGATAAACTGCATCGAAAGGCTGGAAGGAAATATGTGAGGCCTTTTCTGACCGGTAGAGGCCGCGTGTGGATATTGAAGGGCCCGTCAAATGAATTTGTCACAGAAGGAAGTTCTATGCCAGATGAATCAATGCATCAGCCGGTGATTGACAGCGAAGAGAACATACTGGAAGAAATGTATGAATATGTCGGGAAGAATCTCCTCGACAAGTGGTATCCTCTCGCGGTGGACAGACAGAACGGCGGATATTACACCGATATATCTTACGATTGGAAGATCGCGCCCGTCCAGCACAAGATGATCGTCACGCAGGCACGCTATATCTGGACTGCCTCCAAAGCGGCAATCATGTTCGGCAGCAAAGTGTACGCCGACGCCGCCAGGCATGGATTCGATTTCCTCAGGAATTCGATGTGGGATCAGAAGTACGGCGGTTTCTACCAGATGCGCGACGGCCGCGGAAAGGTTTGCGATTATCTCGGATTCTTCGACGAGAAACGCACGTACGGAAATGCGTTTGCAATCTACGGCCTGGCGGCACTGTACGAGCTTACAAAAGATCAGAAAGTCCTCGATTTTGCCGGTGAAGCTTTCAGGTGGATTGAGGGGCATGCATCAGATCCGAAACAGAAGGGGTATTTTCAATTCATATCACCAGAAGGCAAGCCGTTCGATAAATCGAGCTCGTACAAGACCGGAGCGTACGACGATGTCGAGCTCGGTTACAAAGACCAGAACTCTTCGATACATCTTCTCGAGGCGTACACGGAGCTTTACAACGTGTGGCCCGACCCGGCAATAAAGGAGAGACTTATGGCGCTCCTCCTGCTGATCAGGGATGTGATCACTACAAAGAAGGGATATATGAACCTCTTCTTCCACAATGATTGGACTCCTGTCTCGTTCAAGGACGCTCCCAAAGAGGTGCGAGAGAAGAATTACAGGCTGGATCATGTGTCTTTCGGACATGACTACGAGACCGGCTTCCTCATGCTCGAGGCGTCGCACGCGCTCGGACTGCGAAACGATACCGAGACTCTGAAGACCGCCAGAAGGATGGTCGACCATGCGATCGCCAACGGCTGGGACAGCCAGAACGGAGGATTCTTCGATGCCGGGTACTACTTCGCCGGCGACGATAAGTGCACGATCATTCAGTCGACGAAGAACTGGTGGGCGCAGGCGGAAGCGCTGAACGTTCTCCTGATCATGTCGAAGATTTTCCCGGAGAGAAAAGTCTATTGGGAATACTTCGCAAAACAATGGGCCTATGTGAAGAATTATCTCCTGGATCGCGAACATGGAGATTGGTTTGAAGGCGGATTGGACAAGGAGCCGCATTTCAAAACCGGGCCGAAAGGACATATCTGGAAGTGTAATTACCACACCGGCCGGGCTATGATGAACTGCATCAAAATGCTTGCGAGGGACGATTTCAAACTGGTGAAGGAGAGCAGGGGATTCAAGGAGTTGAAAGATGCGTCCGACAAGTTTATGGCCGACTGGCAGAAAACCGCCAGGAATATCGGCTGATTGAATTCCGGTCCTATTAAGCTTCCGGTATCCGTCATGTTACGCTGTACGGATTCGAATAGCGTCGCGCTCGACGGGCGCCGCACAATTTATTCTCATTACAAATCTTGTGGAGACGCGATGAGAAGATTCGTCAAACTGCTGCTGCCGCTCCTGAGTTTGTTTCTGGTTCAATGCGCGAGCACAAGCCAGTTCAAAAATTTCGTGACGACGGACAGAGACAAACTCATGACCGGCGACAAGGAGCTGAGGTTCGTCTCTTACAACATTCCGAACCTCGCATATATTGAGGATTTCGATGCGTTCACTGCGCAAAGTCCGTGGCGCCTCCCCACGCCGTTCGAGATCAGGGATGCTCTCAGGACTATAAAGATCGACGGCGGCAAAGTCGCCAGGATCTACACCTTCCCGGTGCGCAGAGCCGGCGAGTC
>JAJYJD010000120.1:0-7207 GCA_021789755.1 Bacteroidota bacterium | reverse complement strand
CGAAGGGCCCGGCGACTTCAACGAGGCTGCGCTTAAAATATTCGACAAAGTTCTTCAGATAGCGAACGAGGAGGGGGTCAGGCTCATCGTTCCGCTTGTCGACAACTGGTGGTGGTGGGGCGGAAGGGCCGAGTACGCAGCTTTCCTCGGAAAGAAGCCGGACGATTTCTGGACAGACCCGCAGGTCATCAACGAATTCAAGAAAACAATAAAATTCGTCCTGGACAGAAAGAACACCTGTACCGGCGCCAGGTACAAAAATGACAGGGCGATACTTGGGTGGGAAACGGGGAACGAGCTCCAGGCGCCGCTTTCGTGGCAGGACACGATCGCGTCTTACATCAAGAGTATAGATAAGAACCACCTCGTGCTTGAGGGAACTTTTGAAAGATTGCTCAAACCGCAGGAAGTGGCGGACTCGAATTTCGACGTGCTGTCGACTCATTATTACACTGATCTCCAGACAGCAGTACACGATGCTCTTCTGAACAGGCAATTGACTAAGGGAAAGAAACCGTATTTCATAGGCGAGTTCGGCCTCAGGAATCCGCTTGATACAAAAGCTTTTCTCGACACGGTTATAAACAACGGGATCGCCGGGATAATGATATGGAGCCTCCGCGGTCACTCAAGGGACGGCGGGTTTTACCAGCACAGTCTTTGCTACCGATTTCCCGGGTTCGCGGCGGATTCGATGTTCCATGAAAAGGAGATCGTCGACATGATGAGGGCGGCCGCATACAAAATAAACGGCGAGCCGGAACCTCCTCTCCCTGTCCCGGACCCTCCGCGTCTCCTCGACATGAAAGACGTGTACGACATTTCCTGGCGGGGCTCGACGGGTGCCTCTTCGTACAAGATTGAAAGATTGACAGAAGGAGCGGACCGGTGGAAGACGATTGCCGACAGCGTGAGCGATGCTGCGGTCGTGTTTCGTCCTCTCTACGAGGACACCACCGCCGAACCTGGAAAGAGTTACTCTTACCGGGTTATAGCTGAGAATTCTTCCGGTGAATCTGCCCCTTCTAACATGGTCGGACCGATCGCGGTTACGTACAAGAAACTTGTCGATGAACTGGCCGACACGTCGAAGATTCTTATTGCCTCCGACAGCCTGAAGTTCGCGCCGTTGCCCAGCGCCGTCAGGGCTAAATACGATTACAGCCGGCTCGACGGTGCCAGCGGTGAGTATGTTATATATGAAGTCCCCCGGTCGATCGATTCAATTATGGTGGAGGCCTTCTTCACAAAAGGTCAATGCGGCATGAGCTTTTACGCCTCCGATTCGCTGACTACAATGAAACCGATTCCCGCGAAGCTGGAGACGTTTCCTCCATATTCAAATTTCTATGGATTCTACACGCCGGCGATGTATACGTGCAGCGAATTTCCCGCGCACAGCCGCTTTCTGAAAATAGAATTCAACGGCGGATCGGAATTGAGCAGGGTCGAAATAATCTATTCAAGACTCGTGGAGCCCAATCCCGATATCGTAACGCTTGATCAGGAATCGCGATAAGCCGTCGGGCTTCCGTCGAGCATGGATCGCATCGAATAAGATTTGAGAGGATTGGAATGAAACTGACAATATTACTTCTCGCCCTGGTTACGGCCGCGAAAGCCCAGACCCCCGGTCCGGTCTCCGTATCGGGCCCGGCGAGTTCGTCGAAATATTTACTGGTGCCAGCGTTGTTCTCTGATAATATGGTCCTCCAGCAAAAATCCACGGTCCCGATCTGGGGAAAAGGGGAACCCAGTCAGAAAGTAGCGGTGAAAGCGAGCTGGGGACAGAATGCCCGGGCAATTGTGAAAGAAGACAGCACATGGGAAGTCCGTCTGAAGACCGTGAAAGCCGGCGGGCCGTACCAGGTGGAAGTCACCGTCGGGGATTCGACGATAAAATATATAAACGTCATGCTAGGTGAAGTCTGGCTCTGCTCCGGGCAGTCGAATATGGAAATACCGCTCCAGGGCTGGCCTCCCGATAATCCTGTAAAGAACTCAGCCGAGGAAATCGCAGCGGCGAATTATCCGAACATAAGACTGTTTGCCGTTGCAAGGGCGGTTTCCGCTAAACCCGAGTTCAACTGCGTCGGCACATGGACCGAGTGCAACCCGCAGACTGCGGCGAAGTTCAGCGCCGTTGGATATTTCTTCGGCCGGAAGCTTTACGAAGAACTCCATGTCCCGGTAGGACTGATCTGGTCGGTGTGGGGCGGTACGAAAATCCAGCCGTGGATCAGTGGCAGATATCTCGGGCGGCTGCCCGATTATAAGAATGTGGTGGACAGCATCGACATCGTCAGGGATCAGGTTGACAGCCTCAACGAGTGGATCCGTTCACATCCCGTTATCGACGTCGGCGCGAGGAACCCGCTCCATGAATATGACAACCTGAACTTCGACGACGGCACATGTTCCGGGAAGGACTTCAACGACAGCGCGTGGAAGAGGATGAATCTCCCAACCTACTGGGAGGCAACTTCCGTCGGCGAATTCGACGGTGCCGTCTGGTTCAGAAAAACAATCGAGATTCCGAGAAGCTGGATCGACTCCTCTCTTGTCCTCGAGCTTGGGCCCATCGATGATATGGACGAGACGTGGGTGAACGGCACGAAAGTCGGTGGACTCCTCGGCGGCGGTTTTTGGGCGACTCCGAGAGTCTATAATGTTCCTGGAGACATCGTAAAGGACACCGGCCTGACGATTGCGGTGAGAGTGATCGACACCGGGGGCGGCGGCGGCATCTGGGGAAACGGCTTGAAGATGCAGATCCATCCGAAATTCGATTCGACTGAAGCGATTCTTTTGTCGGGTGAATGGAAATATCTCCCGGTTGCGGAGTACATCAACAGCAGATTTTACGTCTACGGTGTGAAAGGTCAGCCGTTTGATGATCGTCCGAAGATCCCGATAAGCGTCGGGCCGAACACCCCGACGATGCTCTTCAACGGTATGATCGCCCCGCTCATCCCGTATCATTTGAAGGGAATATTATGGTACCAGGGCGAATCGAATTCAGACCTTCCGAGCGACTATAATAATTATAAATACCTCTTCCCGCTTTTGATAAAAAACTGGAGAGCCGACTGGAAGGAAGGCAACATCCCGTTCTATTGGGTCCAGATCGCCCCGTGGACTTACGGCCAGAAATCCAGGTCGTACATGGTGCGCGACGCGCAGCGGCTGACGATGTCGGTGCCGAATACGGGCATGGTTGTCACGCTCGACATAAGCAGCCTCACTACGATTCATCCGCCGGACAAGCAGGACGTCGGATTACGCCTCGCATTATGGGCGCTTGCCAAGAATTACGGAAAACACGTGCTCTACTCCGGCCCGATCTATAAATCGATGAAAGTCAGGAACGGCAAGGCGATAATCTCGTTCGAGTACACGGACGGCGGATTACTAACGAAGCCGCTTAACGGCGAGACCAACTTCATCATCGCCGGACAAGACCGCAACTTTGTCAAAGCCGAAGTGAAAGTGGTCGGCAAGACTCTCGTGGTATACAGCCCGGAAGTGAAGCATCCAGTCGCGGTGCGGTACACATGGGGCAACACAGAGGAGGCGACGCTTTTCAACAAGGCGGGACTTCCGGCTTCGACTTTCAGAACCGACAACTGGCCCCAATAGGATCGGACAAATTTGAATTAAGAAGGAATCTGAATCACATGAACTCATCAGCACACACAGACCGATATCGTACGTAACCTATGCGGTTAATTGATTTGTGCGCTGCTCAGGGAATGCCTGCCCAGAAAGGAAATCGAATGAATAAGTTTCTTCAATACTGCACCGTGTTCTCCGTTTGTTTAATCCAGGCAAATGCCTTCCCGCAGGGAACCATCACCAGGCCGCCGGCTGTGCCTCTTATGACAGCCGACCCTTATTTCAGCGTCTGGTCGTTCGCGAATAGTCCGGCCGATGACTACACCCGCCATTGGACAGGGAAAACGATGGGAATCTTCCTGATGGCCCGGATTGACGGCAAGACTTACAGAGTTGTCGGCGGGAGCGAAAGGCAGCTACCGGCGCTTAAATTGAAGACGACAATCGTAAATCCCACGCAAACAATATATGTGTTCGATGACGCCGGCGTAGAATTAACACTGACCTTCACAACTCCGCTGCTTCCCGATTCGCTTGACCTTATTTCGGAAGACGCGTCTTATATCACCTGGCAAGTGAGATCCACCGACAACAAGCTTCACCAGGTCAGCCTCTACTTCGACGGCGGCGGCGAGTTCAGCATCAACACGCCCGACCAGCGAATAGTCTGGGGAAGGCTGAAGCTCCCCGGCGTCGACGTGATGAAGATGGGTTCACAATTGCAGCCCATTCTCGGGAAGAAAGGAGACGACCTTCGGATAGATTGGGGATACGTTTACTTCTGTTCGCCGAGGGGCCAGGATGGAATGAGCGTTATTGCACCGGCCGCCGAGGCGCGGGACGCGTTCATGCAGAGCGACACGATACCGACTTCAGACGATTTCAACATGCCGAGGCAGGCGAACGACGGATGGCCTGTATGTGCCTACGTGTTCAACCTTGGTGAAGTCGGCGCCAAGGCGAAGGAAAGATTTGTCCTTGTCGCGTACGACGAGATCTTCTCCATTGAATATTTCGAGAGAAAACTGCCCGCATACTGGAAACGGAACGGAGCTTCTATTGCCGACATGATAACCGGAAGAGTCGACGAGTACGGGACTTTAATGAGAGAGTGCGAAGGTTTCGACAGCAGCCTCGTCGCGAAGCTTGCCGAAACTGGTGGAAAGGATTATGCGTCGATCTGTGCCCTTGCATACAGGCAGGTATTTGCCGCTCACAAACTCGTCGCTGACGTAGACGGCACTCCGATGTTATTCCCGAAGGAAAATTTCAGCAACGGCTGTATCAGCACGGTCGACGTCATATATCCATCGGCGCCGTTCTTCATGTACTTCAACAACGATTTGCTTAAGGCCCTCCTCACACCCGTCTTCAAGTATTCCGAGATGCCGCGATGGAAATTCCCCTTCGCGCCGCACGACCTCGGAACATATCCGAAGGCGAATGGACAGGTTTATGGCGGCGGTGAGAAGAACGAAGTCGACCAGATGCCTGTCGAAGAATCGGGAAACATGATCATACTCACTTACGCAGTTTGCAGGAACGATCGCAACGCGGATTACGCAATGAAGAACTGGAGCAGCCTGGAAAAATGGGCGAACTACCTGAAACAGGAGGGACTCGACCCGGCCAACCAACTCTGTACCGACGACTTCACGGGACACCTCGCCCATAACGCGAATCTATCGGTGAAGGCGATCATCGCGCTAGGCTGCTTCTCAAGAATATGTGAGATGGCGGGCAAGGATGAGCTGGCTGAGGAATACCGGGCCCTTGCGAGCGATTACGCGAAAAAGTGGGCGCAGATGGATCTCGACAGGGACCACTACAAGCTGGCGTTCGACAAACCCGGCACCTGGAGCATGAAGTACAACATGGTCTGGGACAAGTTGTTCAACCTGGATCTCTTTCCGCCTGATGTCATGAAACAGGAGCTGAGTTTCTATAGGACGAAGCTCAACAAGTATGGACTGCCGCTCGACAACCGGGCCGCGTTCACCAAGCCTGAGTGGATGACCTGGGTAGCTACGATGTACTCGGATAGAGAAGATTTTGAGAATTACATGCACACGATCGTCGAGTATCTGAACAATACGCCGGAGAGGGTTCCATTCAGTGATTGGTACGACACAAAGAGTGCCCGCCGGGACGGGTTCCAGGCGAGGAGTGTTGTCGGGGGGATCTTTATTAAATTGCTCAAGAAATAATCGAGGTTTGATATGTCAGGGACCTCCGGGCTATTTCGGTGTCTTTCCAGATCACCGGTGAACCGATGACTTCTTTCCGGTCGTGATCTGCGCGTGTTGTAACGGTATAATGGTGTGGAAGACGAATAGGTTTTCGTTCCGCGCTTCCGCTCGCCGAATATTTCGGTCGAGGAAGCAGCGCAAAAGGATGGCAAACGACGATGGCACTCTATGCAGTCGTGGCGATCATCTTTTTCGTCATAACCTTTCTCTCGACTCATGAACGGATACAGCCCATCACAAAAGAGAGAACTTCAGTCAAGAACGATCTCAAAGACATCACGAAAAACTTGCCGTGGGTCGTGTTGTTTGCCGTGACCATCCTCTTCATCCTGTTCGTTTGTATAAGGCTCAGCATAACGGTGCACTATTTCAAATATCACATCGGGACCCAGCAGATCACCCTTTTCGGGACCACCCACAGCTTTGACTTTGAATGGCCGGCGTCGGCATTTAATGTCGTCGGGCAGGGCGCATCTTTGCCGGGAGTTGTGCTCGTCCCCTGGTTCTCCCGGAAGCTTGGAAGGAAGAACGCCGCCATTGCTCTCTTTGCGGCTGCCATCTTATTCACGGCCCTGTTCATCCTCCTGAGACCCGGCGATCTCGTCTGGATATTCTTGCTCCAGTTGCTGAGCTCCGTATCGGCCGGCCCGGTATCTCCTCTCCTCTGGGCAATGTATGCAGACACGGCCGACCACTCTGAGTGGAAAACGGGAAGAAGAGCCACCGGGCTCGTATACTCGGCCTCCATCATGTCGAACAAGTTAGGCTGGGCTGTGGGAGCAATGTGCGCAGGATGGATCCTTGCGTTGACCGGATTCCAGGCCAACGTTGCTCAGAATCTCGACGTTCTGACGGGATTAACATCGATGATGAGCGTTATCCCGGCAGTCCCTGGCGTTATTGCACTGATTCTGCTTATCTTTTTCTACAAGCTGGATGAGCCGACCATGAACAAGATCAAGGAAGTCGTCGGCGCGCAACGCGAAGCAGCAGGAATCCCGGAAGCGAGCTAGAATAGGACTCTAAATTTTCAATTTGAAATTTTGAATTGGGAATTGTGCATGGACTCGAGTCTCCGGCCCGGCACAAGTGGATCGAATCGGAAAATGGATTCGACGTTCCGAAACTTTTACTTAAAATTAAGAACTCACTATTGAGATTTGCCCATGCAATACGGTACGTTTGACGACAGGAACAAAGAATACGTAATTACACGCCCCGATACCCCGAAGTCCTGGAGCAATTACCTCGGCTCCACCGAATACGGCGCAATAATAACCAATAATGCCGGCGGCTACAGTTTTTACAAGTCCGGCGGGATGGGGCGGTTTGTACGCTTCAGG
>JAJYJD010000119.1 GCA_021789755.1 Bacteroidota bacterium | reverse complement strand
AGAACTGCGCTAAGAAAGATTATGTGGGTCGGTGCCGGTACGGCCGCGGCGGGGCTGTTGTTCTCTATCATCGAGAGACACTTCAATGTCGAGCCGCACTTCACGGATTATTCGCCGATGTGGTTTGCGCTGAGATTCGGGGTTCTTCTGCTGATCTTATACTCGGTTGTGCTGTACGAGGAAGGAAGAAGAACGGAGTTTTCACCCGTGAAACTTTTCGGCAGGGAATCGTTCTTCGTCTACGTTTTCCATCTGCTCATAGTTTACGGTTCGAGCGTCAAGTATCCATCGCTTGTGGAGATGATCGGCCCGCGGCTGGGCTATGCGGAATGTCTGGGGATATTCGCGTTGTTGTCGGCCGCGATGTACGCCGCGGCGATGATCTGGAGTAACCTGAAGCGCAATGATTACGAGGTTTCGCGGCAGATCCAGTACGGATTTATCACCGTCGTTCTCTATTTCTTCATAAGCAGGTCATTCTGATCGGCTGAGGTAACGGGAAGACGGGGCAGACCTCAAGTAGAAATATCAGAGACCGTTTGCCGCCAGGAAGTTCTGAAGCGCCGAGTTAAAGTCCGCGCTGTTCTCGAGATTTGAGAGATGGCCGGCGCCGCGAATGACTTCCAGCTTTGAATTCCCGATTTTCGAGTGCAGCAGCTCGCTGTCTGTCAAGGGCGTGACCTTGTCCTTCTCCCCGACGATTATGAGAGTGGGGACGCCGATGTTCTGAAGACTCTCGGTCGTGTCCGTTCTCGCGGCGAGAGCGATGAGGGCTCCTATCAAAGCCGCGTCCCCGGTCGACTCGATGATTTTTCGTATACGTTCGACCGCGCCTCTGTTCCGGTCGAAGCTCTCGGGCGCGAAGAGAGCTTTCACCTGCGCTTCTGCGAACTCCCTCTTCTTTCCCGAAAGTATTGTCTTTATCTGGTTGGCCCGGTTGAGTTTTGCCGCGTTCGTGTCTGCGGTACTCTTGGTGTCGCAGAGTACCAGGCCGGTGAACCTTGACGGCTCGCGTTCGATTGCGCGAAGGGCAGTGTAGCCTCCCATCGACAGGCCGCAAAGGCACACCTTCGGCAGGGCGAGGTGATCCAGAAGTGCAATCAGGTCGTCCACGAAAAACTCTACAAGGTACTGGCCGCTTCCACGGTCGCTCTGGCCGTGTCCGCGGATATCGAAAGTCACGACAAGATGATCTCTGGAGAGCAGCATTGCCTGTTCGTTCCACATCGACCTGTCGAATGGGAAGCCGTGGATAAAAACGATAGCTTTGTCTTTGTCCAGGCCGTATTTCTCGAAGGCAATTTTTCCTGTAGGCATGTCGAGGAACATTTGTCCTCCTTGTGTTAATTCTGTAATGCGGTTTCCTTCGTTCGAATTTAAAGGATTGGCTACTTATGAAAAAGCGTTGTAATTTAGTCAGAGGGCAATATGGCCGGCTACACTTTTGCGACACCAAGTCTGGGATACCACGCATGTTTGATTCGTTATGACTAACCCGGTTGTCAGGTTCTGGCAGAACAGTCTGAAGGCGATTCCCCCCGACGAGAGATTCCCATTTCTTCAGCAGGTGTATTTCACCAATTATTACCGGGCGAGAATTTTTGCCATAGCACTCCTTGTCATCCATTTTTTTGTAATGTACGTAGACTTTCAGCATCGGGAGAGCGGGCTGTGGGTTCTGATGCCGGGGTACAGCTATCTCTTCTATCTGCATGTAGTCATTCAGGTCGCCATGATACTCTTTATCGTCGTCATGACGATCGCGAAGCCTGCAAATCCGGATTCGGTCCGGATCTCGCACATTCTAACCGTACTGCTGTTCGTGTTCTTCATACTGATCTGGGCGGCCTCAGTTTCTTCCGTCGACCAGATGATACAGGGCATGATAACGGTGTATGTAATTGCCTTATTCGGTGTTGGCGTCGCCTTTTACTTCAGCGGCGCTACGAGCTTCCTCCTGTACCTCCTGGCGCATGTATATTTTATGGTGGGCATATCGCACACACAGCCGAACCAGAACATTTTGGTCAGCCATTATCTGAACGGGACGGCGGCGGTTGTGGTCGCCTGGGTGCTTTCCCGGCTCGTCTTCTCTTCCAGGGCGAAGGAATTTCTCGACACAAAAACGATCGAGCGGCAGAACAGGGAGATAGAGGAAGCGAAGGAGAAGACCGAGTCGATCCTCAAAAACATACTTCCGGAGAACATAGTCAGGCAAATCAACGGGTCCGGCTACCCCCCGCCACAGTACAACTCGTCCACGACGATAGTTTTTGCGGACTTCGTGTCGTTCTATAAGATCGCCGAGACGTCCGACGCGCGTGAGGTCCTGAAAATTCTCGAGGAAATGTTCAACTCTTTCGATGGGTGCGTCAGGAGACACAATCTCGAGAAGCTCAAGACGATAGGGGACTGCTACATGTTCGCGGGAGGGTTATTCGCGGAGGACAATCAGCTCGAGGAGGCGGTCGAGGCATCGCTCGAAATCAGGGAAGTCGTCCGCGGGTTTTCGGACGACCTCCGGTCGAGGACGGGCCACGACTGGGCTTTAAGGATCGGGATCCACACCGGTCCGGCAATTACGGGGATCATCGGGACGTGGAGGTTCATCTACGACGTGTGGGGGCCGACGGTTAACATCGCTTCCCGGCTTGAAGCGGCATCGCTCCCTCACAAGATAAACGTATCGCAGCAGGTGTATGAAATTCTCAGGAGGACGAATAAGTACACCCTCGAGCCGCGCGGTGCGCTTGCCATAAAGAACATGCAGGCCGTTGAAATGTATTTCGTGGAACGCAAGAAGGAAAAGGTAACTGCGGATCACCCGCTTTAAATTATCGTTTCCGGTGACGCTTCAGGTGCCGGCCGCGGCGACGCGTCATGTCAGCCCCGTTTCCTTGCGAAGAATTCCCTGAGGAGAAATTTCGACTCGTCGTCCATCACACCGGCGATCACTTCGACCCTGTGGTTGAGCCGATCGTCCTGGGCTATATTATAGAGCGTAGAACACGCTCCCATTTTCGGATCGTAACTTCCGAAAACGATACGATCCATCCGCGACAATACTATCGCTCCCGCGCACATCGGGCATGGCTCGAGCGTGACGTAGAGAGCGCATCCATTCAGTCTCCATTTCCCCAGGTGGGCTGCTGCGGCGCCGATCGCAATTACCTCCGCATGTGCGGTCGGATCCTGAAGCAGCTCGACCTGGTTATGAGCCCTCGCTATGACGGTGCCGTCGCTGACTATCACGGCCCCGACCGGTATCTCGTTCTTTTCGAAAGCAATCTCGGCCTCTTTAAGGGCGAGCCCCATGAAACGCTTGTGGTCGTTTTCCATTGCCGTCATATTTTAACCTGCTATCGATACATGGACGTCTATTCCGGCCTCGTTCGTGGTTGTTCCGGGGATCGGCGAGCCCGGCACAGTCGGGACGACGCGGGTGTTCTTATAGTAAATAGATGCAGTAACACGCTGGCTTAATGCATACTTAAAGGTAAGCTGAATTGCAATTTGGCTGGTGCCGTCCAGGGGAGTAGGGCCGGCACTGATGCTGGAAAAAGCGTAAGAAGACCTGCTGGTCTGTGACACGGAGTAGCTTGCACTGATGTCGATATCGTTCTTGAGATTCAGTCCGAACAGGGGCAGGGAAAAACCTCTCTTGGCGTAGTCCGCTGTTATCGAGAGCTGTCCTGTATACGACTCTGCGATATTGCCCGATGACGGTGTGAGAGCGTACTGGGTGCTTGTGTTGTACAATATGGATCCCGATATATTGGCGTCCCCAAAACTCTTGAAGGCGATGTTCAGGCCGATAAGAGGCTGGAATCCGTAGGAGATCGTCTGCGCATCGTTGATCTGGGTCCCCGTCAAAGAATTATGCCAGTTTTGTGTATAGGTGGACTGGTAAGCGTTGTTGAGGCTGACCTGAGAGGCGAAACTCTTGAACAGCGGCAGGTTCTCGAGTCCGCTCCACGTGAACGAATAATTCATCCGCGGCATGTATTGGCCGAATATCTTGTCGAGTATCGGGAGTGTCTCGAATCCTTGCAGGAAAGCCTGCGAAGCCTTCTGATCGGAAGATGATTGGAGGTTGTTGGGGTCGGCAGCCGTGAGATTCTGGTAGATCGAGGCAACCTGGTTTATACTGCTTTTGAACACCGAAAATATCAGAACGGGCGGCACGGTGAAAAAGCTCCTGCTAACCTGTCCGCTCACCTGTGTGGTGACCGAGCTCGGGATAATGAAGCCGAGCGAATCCGTCTGGAACTGCACATTGCGGTTGTAGGACCAGCCGACATGCCACGAGAGGTCGATACGTGCGCCGGCCCACAGGTTTCTCGACGTCCGGATGTCCAGCGTGTTGCTGTTCGAGAAATTGTCGGTTATGTTCACTCCGTTCAGAGCTATCCTCCTTGTGGGGCCAAGAGTGAAGCCGAAGAAGGGAAAACTTTTCTTCGGGGAGAGCATCAGTGTGCTGTAGGGGTCCGAGACGAGACCCAGCTGGTAAAGCTGTGAGGGACCGAGCTCGGGGTTGCTCTCCTGTATGAACGGGAGCCTGAAGAAGTTGCCCATGCCGGGTCGGAGGCTGGGAAGACCTCCGTTTGAGCTCGTGTTCGTGGTGGAGAAATTGATGCTGACGTTTTCATAATCCAGGAACGGGACCTTCACGAGGACATTAAAAAGGTTTCCGAGCGGATTACCGCCTCCGCTCGAAGAAGTAGTGTCTTGTGCAGGAGCCTCGAATTCTTCGCGTCCCCGCCCGCGTCCTTGTCCACGCCCTCCGCGCTCCGGCGCTTGCGCCTGCTGAGGAGCGGTGCTCGCGGAAAACCATGAATCGGCGAGCGACTTCAGGCGGAGATTGGTCCCGAGCTGGAGAGAACTGCTGAACCCCGCTCCTTTTCCGATCGCTCCCTGCTGGATGTTGTTGGTCCATTGATAGCCGGAATTGTAGCTTGCCTGCAGGTCCATATACTTCTGCGTACCGAACGGCAATTTCGGCTGCGTGGTCAGGGCGAACTGCTCCGAGAAAGTGTAGTCGTTGCCGAAGTTTATTAATCCCCCGTGAAGGAATATCTGCCGGAAAACGTAAGAGCCTGGAAGCAGCCGAAGAGCGCCGGTTGACGTCGTGTCGGTCTCGAGATAGAGCAGCGAACTGCCGACGTTGAACCTGTAGTCGATGGTCGGATTCAGGAAACCGTTGTTTGTGAGTTTCCAGTTTATCCCTCCCGAGCGCTGTGCTGTGAAGTTCGGCGTTACGATCGGCAGCGGCTGGGACCACAGCTTGTTGAGGGTGAGCGATCTCGAGGCGCTCATCGAAAGGGTGAGAGTGTTCGGTAGATATCTTATTTGAAAATCTCCCTGGCCCTGCTGGCCGCCAACCGGGCCATTGGTTTTGGAGGGGAAAGGAGTGAAATAAGCCATCGGATCGAATTGAACGGAGTAGCCTGCGTTGTACTGCCATGCCCACTGACTCCCCGTTTTGGTCTGCGGGTTTCTGAAATTGGAGCCGTTCCAGTTGAAGCCCATGCTGATGTTGTCGACTATGTCGCGGATGTACCATTTATCAGAGGGGAACTTTATTCTCATACTCGAGATACCCCACTGGTCACTCACCGTCATGGATTGTGAACTCGTCAGGAGGCTGTCTGCGATCATCGCTGCAGAATCGGGAGCCATGTGGTCGTATTCGATCAGATATTTTGTTCTTCTCTGTACGGCTTCCGTCACGAGTATATCACTGTTCGGCAGATATAGGGGGTTCGCAAATGACTCGGTGTGAGAATATGAAAAGGGAATGGTTGTGCCCAGCCATTCGCGGGGGAGGAGCCTTTCAAGGCTGAACGACCCGCTGATCCCCCAGTTCCGCTGTGTGTTTCTTGAACCGAATTGTGTAGTCAGCGTGTGGAAGTAGGGGTCGACGTGTGTGAAGTTGAAAGAGATCGAACCGAAGTCGGCGAGCTGGACATTGCTGGACAACTGGTAAGCCAGGCCCGGAGTATTGTCGACATTTGTGAGTCGAAGTTCGTCGACCCACACCTCCCCGAAGAGAGGCAACGTCGTTCCGCAGTGTTCCGGGTTCACCACTCCGATCTGGAAGTAGGTGACATTTTGCAGGGATGGGTTTCCCTGTAACCAGTATGTGGCGCCGGGTATGCCGTTGTTGGCCGGGGACCTCGAGATTGCCTGGTTTATCGAGTCGCGTTTTTGTTTGATTGAAGTGAGGCTCGCAAAATCCACGGTCATATCCTGCCAGCCGTACTTGATGGGCTGCCTGTATTCGTAGTAATTACTTGCATCGCTCCCGAACCGCATGTAGATCTCGGCGTCGTAGTTTGTGGAGTCGACGTAGTTGAAGCTTGGGTCGCCGTGGACAAACATCTTCATTGTGTGATAGTTGAAGAAATTCTGCGGCTGGGGGAACGTCTTGTACACGTAACGGGAGCTGTCATCCGGAAGGCCGTTTAGTATGAGGGCCAGCGATTGCTCGTTCAGTTTTATTGGCCCGTTCGGGTTTGAGTAGTCTGTCGGCTGAAGACCTGGAACCGGCGCGGAGTAACCCGGATTGTCCTCGATGTTGACGACCGAAACCTGCATCGTGCTGTCGTTCTGGTTGGGAGTCCTCCAGTAATTTCCGACAAGGTTCATCTCTGCAATCCTGACCTGCATGGGTCCCGTCATACCGTTGAACCACACGCGCACGTACTGGACGTTTGAAAGGCTTGGATTGCCCACCGCTCTCTCAAAATCCTGTAGAGGAATAATGTACTGGTACCATTTATTGCTGCCGCCGCCGGCTATAAAGGGATTCTTGGTTGTGTCCAGCTTGACGGCATACTCAAAATAGCTGTTCAGCAGATCGAGAGTCCCGTTGTGGTTCAAATCTTCAGTGTCGGGAAGCCTTCCGGACTCCGTTACGCTGTTTCCCTCAGTACCGTTCACCTGGAAGTAAGAGCTGTCTGCCGGAGTTGAGCTGTTTGCGTAGTAGTAATCGTCACCCTCCGGATCGTTGCCGTTCGGGTCCCACGGCCTGTCTGAGTTTGCTACAATCCACGGGAAGGCCTTTCTTTCCTGCGTGTCATTCATAAGATCCAGTCCAAGATCAAGCCCTGGAAGAAGCGTGCCCAAGCCTGTTGTGTCTTCCGTGTGGAGAAACCTGTCTCCGATAATATCTTCGCTCACCTGTCCGAGATCTATGTGCATGGTTCCGTTGCCCGGTGCCTCGTCTACTTTCATCCATATTTCGATGTAATTTATATTTTGAGATACGAGGTCGCTGGCGTTGGATGACAGCAGCGTCATCATGCCTCCCCATGCCTGTGTCGGATCAGCCTTCAAGGTGGATGTGAGGTCCTTCGCTCTGTTGTACTGTCCTCTGACTGTGTCGAGCATGCCGATTGAAAGGACGGTCTGAGTCGACTGGTCGGCGGGCACGTTCTTGTTGGGCCAGATATCCTTCACGCTTGTTACGGATGGAATCCTGTTGTACCAGTAAGTCCAGGCCCGGTAATTATTTTTGACGGAGTCCACTATTCCCGGATGCAGTGAGTCCAGAACCGACACGGCCGGCGGGCTGGCGAGCGTCCAGTTCGAGAAGGTGATCGGCAGAGGGATGGTCTTTTTTGAGCCTTCGAAATCGTCGATGTACGCCACTCCCTGTCCGTTGTCGTCGGGGATGACACTCGATCTTGTGTTCGGATTGGGAAGCATATAAGCCATTTCCCCGTGGACAGTCAATCTCGAAGGGGCGGCCGTCTGGATTAGCGGTAGGGCGTCCAGAGCCTTTGTCAAAAATGGAAGGTCGATCGATGTACCGGCGTCGGCTCCCAGGATCAAATTGCTGATCGGTTCTTCTCCGAGACGTACTTTGTCGTTCGGAGATTGCTGGGTATAACTCATGAGGGTGAAACCGATATCGGTATTATCGTTCACCTTGACGTCGGCTCTCGCTCCCATCAGCGTTTTCGAAGCTATCTGAAATATATCGTTGGTCTCGTACTGGATCTGGACATTTGCACCCGATGTGAGAGCCGTAGGATTTTTTATATCCACTTCCCCCGTCACATAGTCTACCGTATAATCGACCCCGGCAGTCAGAGGGTTCCCATTAAGAAGCACCTTCACACTGCCGTCGACGAGGTTGAAGCCGAGATTGTAATGGGAAGTGGCCGAGCTGGTATACGTTCCCGTGATCAGGAACCTGTCGCGGTCCCCGAATTGCTGGGCCGCTATATCGGCAGTGGTATCGTAAATCTGCGGGTATGCGAATGAATCTGCACCTGTGATACCTTGCGCTTCCGGATTTGTAGCCGGATTGAACGCCTCCACGAACGGCTTGAGAAAAGGAAGTATTATCTCGCCTGTCTGCGGGTTTATGTCTACGTACGGGTTCCAGTCCAGCTGACCGTCTGGCCCTCCCGAACCGTCCGGGCCGGTTTTGTCTAGCCCGAAAATCTGCAGGAGGTTAGTGGTGCCGATCGTGTTTACTGCTGCCTGACCCGGAGGGGTATATGTGATCTGCACGTTCTGAAGCGAGTTCTTGTCGAAGTTCAGCCCGCCTGTCGGGTAAATGTTCCTGAGCATAAGCCGCCACGCGTCTGTCTCGCTGGGGGTCAGATTTTGCGGGACGATCATATTGAGAACCAACGGCTTTTTCACGGCGGATGTATCTGTATATGAGAAGGTGCCGTAAGTCGTGCCGTCGGCAGTAGTGAAGGCAATGGCAACGATCTGGTTCTGTTGGATGGAAGTGTTGAGTGAGAGGACTCCTGTTTTGGGGTCGATAGTGAATTGTGAGGGGTCGAGCTTCTGAAATCTTCCGGGTTCAATCTGCCAGGACGGCGAAACCTGGCCCGAAGCCGTACCGCTGCGCAGTGAATCATAAAGCGCAGGCATGGTGGTTTGCCCCGCCGGAATCGGCGGGAGGTCGATTACGGCGTAACCCTGGCGCATGTTTGGATTCGCGATGGTCGTCGGCTGAGAAACGTAAACTTCGTAATCGGTCACGTAAGTATTGCGGGTGTACGGATTTCCTGACTTCTGGTAGTATGGCTCGTAACCCGCTATGTAGCTCGTGTCGATGAAGTAGTGATTCGTCGCAAACTGGTAAGCGTGAAGCGAGAACGTCTGGCTGGAAGATCCGTTGCTCACGGTGAGAGTCTTGCTCTGAGCCTTCTGCTGACTCGCGAGGGCGGTCAGAGTGACCGGCCCCATTTGCATCTCTGTCTTTATGCCGAACAGCGCCTGGTTGCTGCCGATGAAGGACGAAGGAGTGCTCATAGAGACGTTCCCGGCCTCGACGCTTTTCACAACCTCGTCGTCGTAACCTTTGTACTTTATCTGCAACTGGTTCTCGTAATCAAACTGGTTCTGTGTGTCCCAGTTCGCGCCTATGGTCAGTTTGTCGCCGACCGTCCCGCCCACATTTATCTGGACGTCCTGTTTAAAGTCGGGCTGGTTCGTGACGTTCCCAAGTTGAGAAAGTGTCTGCGCGTTCAGTTTCTGGTTGCGCCAGGCGCCGTGTATGTCGACCGCTCCTGAAATTTTCAGGTTTATGCGCGGCGGCCCGAATATACTCAGAACCGGATTAGGTGGAATCGGTATGTCGATGTTCGTTACCCCGGCCATAAATGAACCGAGTTCGTTCTGCGCTGCCAGGGTATATTGATGAGCCAGGTTTTCCCACGTGCTCCTCACGGAATGTTCCTCCTCGAGCTTGACATATTCGTCGATCGGGATCTGCAGCGGGATCCTGATGTCGTTATTAAGGAGTACCTCCCGGATGTTCACGAACTTTCCGGTCGAGTCTATGGTCGTGATGTGTTGTACAACCCCGGCATAAAGAAACAGAGGATACTGGTATCGGGCAAATATTGCGGCCTGCGGCTGCGTGTGCCTCATGCCGTTGAGCCAGGCTGAAAGTTTCAGACTGTCGAGCGACCGCACTGAATCGGGCTTCACCGCCGCACTGTCGAAGCCGGCTTTTCGTGAGAGGGTGTCCGATGCAGAAATCCGGGCGACAGTTGTATCTCCGGCGTGTGCGACCGTATCGGCCCTGACGAAATTTGCGGTCGGTGATGCGGCTTCCGG